>CALCNF010000680.1 GCA_937897815.1 uncultured Pseudomonadota bacterium
CGAACATTACGCAGAGCACAGCCAAGGGGACGCACGCTACTCGCTTAGCAAAAACAGCAAGCTGCCTCGTAAAATCGAGAGCACGCTTGAGCTCCTGGACTGCATCACATGTGACAAGTGCGTACCCGTGTGCCCCAACAACGCGAACTTCACCTTCCACATCCCCCAGGAGACCATCCCATCCTCTCTGGGACACTACGAAGGGTCCCAATGGATGATTGAGCCGGGGGCGCCCCTGGAGGTCGAGGAGAAGCACCAGATCGCGAACTTCGTCGACTTCTGCAACGACTGCGGCAACTGCGATGTCTTTTGCCCGGAGCTCGGCGGCCCCTACAAGCTCAAGCCTCGCTTCCATGGCTCCCTGGAGACCTGGCAGTCCGAGAGCGGTCAGCGCGACGGCTTCTTGGTCGTCCGAGGCGAGGAGGCCGATGAGGTCTTCGCGCGTATCGACCTCCAGGAGTACCACCTGGTGGTTCGAGGCGACCGCGTTCATTTCTCGGGCGCGCGCTTCGAGGTCCGCTTTGAGGCGGACAACCCCGAGGGCTCTCTTGAGGGTCGCGCTGATGAGCCCGTCGATCTTGGGCTGTATCGGCTCATCGATCTCTTCCGAACCGGGGTTCTCGATCGAGGCGGAGTGAACTATGTCTCCGCGAACGCGGCGCACCCTTCATGACGGACCGCAAAGCACAGCCAGCCGACGACTCCCTGGCCCTATGGTCCCTCGCCACAGGCGTGGCCGGCGTGGGCTTCATGGTGTACCTCCCGCTGGGAGCCCTGCCGCGCTTCGCTGGATTCAGCGAGAACCCGTGGGTCCTGACCACCCTCATGGGGATCTGCGGTGTGGCCAGCGTGCTCGGCGCCTGGCGCCGTCGCCACACCGCCCAGGTCTTGCTGCGCCGGACCCTGCTCTTTGGGGCCTTCCTGGCTGTGATGGGGAACCTGAACTACGCCCACTACGTCTATTACTACTCCCACACCGTCCCTGATGCGGAGCTCGCGCCGAAGATCGGCGAACGAGCGCCGGACTTCACGGTGCCCGACCCGTCGGGCGGCGCCTGGTCTCTGAAGGCGTTTGAGGGGACTCCATTCCTCCTGGTCTTCTATCGCGCACACTGGTGACCGTTCTGCATGAGAGACCTGGAGGGTCTCGAACGCATAGCGCCGGAGATCAAGGAGGCTGGAGGCGTCATCGTGACCGCCTCGATGGACCAATGGTCAGAGCTTGCACAACGTCAGGCGCGTATGGCGCTGGGCATGACCATGCTCGCAGATCCCAACGGAGACCTCGTGCGGACCTTCGGTCTGGAGGACATCTGTTTTGGAGAGGACATCGCCCGCCCAGCCGCGTTCCTCATCGACGCGGATGGCGTGGTGCGCTGGCGGAACCTGCCGACGAGCTGGCGCTACCGACCGGAGGCGAGCGCATACCTTGAGGCGTTCATGTCGGGGGTGAGCCGTGAGTAGCCTCTGGACAGGGCACCCCGAAGGAGCGCCACCGAACCGGCCTGGGGAGCGGGCCCTCGCGCTCCTGTCTATCCCCCTGATCACGGTCGGTGGTGGCTTCACCTTCTATGTCACGCTGCTCGAGGTGCCGGGAGGCCTCGCCTCATGGAGCCTGACCGTGCTCGCCTATGGCCTATGGCTCTGGCCCGGCATGCCGCTCATGCGCCGATTGCGCCGGCGCTCCACCGTGTACGAGCTGACGGGCACCCATGCGCGAGCGAGGCGCCGTGACGGTCAGCGGGTCTATCGTGAGGTGAGTCGAGACGAGTGGGCCGAGCTTCGCCTCGTGGAGGAGCCGAACGGCACCTGGAGCGTCTGGCCCTTCGACTCGAAGGGCGGACGAGCGACAGAGCCCGTGTTTGAGGGTCTCAGAGAGCCGGACGCGCTTCGCCGGGCGCTCGACGACTCAACCCCTTCCGGCGAATAGCGGGCACACTCGGCTCGCGACGGGATCAGGAGCCGTAAATCTCCGGGCGCCGGTTCCTTGCGATCTCCCAGCCCGCTGGGTCGGTTGCGGCCAGCCCCCCCAGCGGCGC
>CALCNF010000681.1 GCA_937897815.1 uncultured Pseudomonadota bacterium
ATCTCATCCAGGAGCAGGGTTCCGCCGTTCGCGGCCTCGATCCATCCGATGCGGCGCTCGAAAGCCCCGGAGAACGCTCCACGCTCGTGACCGAAGAGCTCGCTCTCGGCGAGGGTCTCGGCGATGGCGCCACAGTTGATGGCGACGAAGGGCGCGTCTCCACGCTCCGAGCATCGGTGAATGAAACGCGCGAGAACCTCTTTGCCCGTGCCGCTGGCCCCCGTCATCAGGATCGTCGCCGGCGTAGGGGCGACGCCCTGAGCCAACCGAAGGACCCGCGCCATGGCGGGGACCACGCTCTCGAGAAGCGTACGTGCTCCGTTCGACTCGTGTTCGGTTGTTCTGGACTGGGATACGTTAAGCATGGACAGGGTTCCTCCGGTTCGTGGGCTTACAATGCACGGCCCGTGCCAGGTTGCTTCGAGCCCCCTGGATCTTTGCCTCCACGGTCCCCCTCTACGCGCGGGCGCTCCTTTAAAGGGGCCGCCTTATGCTCTTTCAGGACTGGCTCAAGAGGCGCCCTCCCCTTCTTCCCGCTGCCTCGAGCTCACCCACGGACCGCCTGCGGCTCGTCAACGGCTTGACGGGCGAGGTGGGTCGGCGTCAACGACGTGACAGAAACCCCAGGGCGGCAAGTCGTGCCCCCCATGAGGCACAGGTTGCCGCGTCCACGGGGTCGCTAGAGGTCGGGTTTATTGACCTGACGTGCTCCGGAGATGAGCATGAGCGGGTCTCTCTGCGCGCGATCGAGAAGTCGCAGCAGAGGGAACCACGGGTTCGTCCTGTGGCGAACGACATCCCTTGAGGCACGATGCAGCAGGAGACATCCAAGGCCAATCCGGTTGACACGCAGGCGCTCGTGGAGCGGCTGTCCCGGACCATCGTCCACGCGCCAAGCTCGCCTCTTGTCCCGATCATCGCCTCCCTGGAGCGAATGGCCCAGAGCCGCGCGAACGTCCTCGTCATCGGTGAGAGCGGTGTGGGTAAAGAGGCGATCGTCCGCGCCCTGCACGACCTGGCGCCTTGGCACGGCGGGCCCTTCGTGCCGATCAACTGCGGCGCCATCCCGGAGAACCTGCTGGAGAGCGAGCTCTTCGGACACGTTCGTGGAGCCTTCACCGGTGCGGACCGACCCAGGGTCGGTCGTCTGGAGGCGGCCTCCGGCGGTACCTGCTTCATGGACGAGATCGGCGAGATGCCGTTGCAGCTTCAGGTGAAGCTCCTACGAGTCCTTCAAGAGATGGTCTTCACGCCTGTAGGCGCGACGCAGAGCAAGGATGCGGACTTTCGGCTGGTGGCGGCGACCAACCGGCAACTCGAAGAGAGCATCAGCGAGGGCAGCTTCCGAGAGGACCTGTACTTCCGTCTCGACGTCGTGCGCCTGCTGATTCCGCCGCTTCGAGATCGGAAGATGGACATCCCCCTGCTCGCCGAGCACTTCCTGAAGCTCTACGCGCCCATGCACAACTCCACTGTCAGCAGCCTGACAGAGGGCGCCAAGAAGTTGATGCAACTCTACAACTGGCCGGGCAACGTGCGCGAGCTGGAGAACCTCGTTCAAGGGATCCTGGTGCTCAAGGCCGACGGCGCCATTGACGAAGAGGACATCCAGATGCGCCTGCGTGGGCGGACCGCAGAGCCCCTGGAGGCCGAGACGGGACGCGTCACGTTGCCCGATGAGGGCCTGAGTCTCAAGGAGACGGTGGAGCACCTGGAGAAGGACCTTATTCGTCAGGCGCTCAAGCGATCGGAGGGCAACAAAGCCCGCGCAGCGGGGCTCTTGGGCATGAACCGCACCACCCTGGTGGAGAAGCTCAAGCGGCAACCGGTGAATCTGGACTGAGACTCCTGGGTCTAAGACGTAGACGGAGGTCCATTGGCACGCCGTTTGCTTCGTGTAACGCCGACCCCAGAACCTGAGGAGTCTGATGAGTACAGGAACCGAAGACGAGAATCTCTCGGCCGAAGAGCTCGCCGCCTTGAGCGAGGCGTTCGCGCCGGGCGACACCCGTTCGTCTGACGAGGTCAGGGCCGAGCAGGAGCCCATCGTACTGAAGTACGACCTGGTGGGCGCGTCCGCCGGCCAGCGACACGACTTCCCCGCCCTCGACCTGATTCACGAGACCTTCGCCGTGCAGGCGGGTCCCGCCATGATGGCGGCGACGAACACCCCGGTCGACATCCAGGCGGTGCCGCCCGAGCTGATGAACTTCTCGGAGATCTACGCCTCCCTCTCCGCGCCTTGCGCGG
>CALCNF010000682.1 GCA_937897815.1 uncultured Pseudomonadota bacterium
TAGCGTTGTCAGAGGTGCGGCGTCATGGCATCGTCCGCGGACGACCCGCCTGGAGCCTGATGGAACTCTCCCTCTCTCAGCGTCCGACATTGCTCGACTTGTTCGACACCCGGCTCAAGCTCTCGCCGTCCGCGCCCGCGCTCGTGAGGCTTCGCGGAGGGCGGGTGGAGGTGTCGTCGTGGAGCGACTGGGAACGACGATCTCGCTGGATCGCCGCCGGGTTGATCGAGCTGGGCGTAGAGCTGACTGAGGGCGTGGCTATCCTGTGTCGAACCTGCCCGGAGTGGGCGGTGATCGATCTGGGCGTGCTCAAGTGCGGCGCGACCTCGGTCCCCATCTTCTCCACGGAGCTGGCTGGAACCGTGGGTGAGCTCCTCGCGGACGCCGATGTTCGTGTCGCGTTCGTTGAGAACGCCGCCCAGGCCCAGAAGGTCCGCGAGGCCATGGAGCAGGTAGAGACCCAGGTCCAGGCGATCGTGCAGATCGAAGGCGAGCTGGGAGAGGCCACCGGTGGTCGTCATCTATCGCTCGCCGGCCTCGTCGAGCTCGGCGAGCGAGCGCTTGGCGGCTCTGAGGACGGAACGCCGAACGCAGCGGCCGCCCTGCTTGAAGAGCGCCGCGCGGCGGTTGGGGCCGACTCGATGGCCTGCATCAGCTACACGCCCGGCACGGAGGGGCGGCAAAAGGGTGTCATCCAGAGCCACGGGAATGTTGTGGCCGGGGTTCAGGGATTGGCGCGCTCGTTGCCGCTGACCACGGAGGATCGCCAACTTCTCTACCTCCCGCTCGCTCAGGCGTTCGCGCGATCAGCCTTGTGGCTCGCTGTTCACCAGGGCGTCGAGACAGCCTTCGCGCGAGGGTACAAGCGCGTCCTTGAGGATTGCCGAGCGTTCGAGCCGACCTACCTGTGCGCAGTGCCGCGTCTCTTCTCCCACCTCCGCGCCGATATTGAGAGGAAACGAGAGCGGCTGCCCACCGTCCAAAAGGCGGCGCTCGCGGCTGCCCTGGCGGTGGCCTCCCGGCAAGGAGAGACTGACGAGGGAGGCGGAGTCCTCGCAGGGGTTCAACGTAACCTCGTGGAGCAGTGGGTTATGGCCCCGGTCCGCGAGGCCTTCGGGGGCCGTCTCAGGTTTGCCATCTCAGGCGGCGCGCCGCTGCCCCAGGAGACGGGTCGCTTCTTTCGCAACCACGGAATCGAGGTCCTCGAGGGCTACGGGATGACCGAGACCTGCGCGGCGAGCCACATCAATCAGTTCGAGGACAACGTGTTCGGGACCGTAGGCGTGCCCATCGATGGGATGGAGGCCCGGGTGCTGCCCGACGGCGAGATTCAGCTGCGTGGGGACATGGTGTTCTCCGGGTATTGGAGGCGCCCCGAGGCGACCGCCAAGATGTTCAGCGATGATGGGTGGCTGAGAACCGGTGATCTGGGAGAGGCCGGCGAGGACGGGCGTCTCATTATCACCGGACGACGCCGCGACGTGATCGTCACCTCCAGCGGTAAGGAGATCGCGCCGCAGCCGATCGCCGAGGCGATCTGCGGCCACCCCATGATCGCGCAGGTGTTGATTCACGGAGAGCGCAGGGACTATCTCACGGCGCTGGTCGCGCTCGACGCCGACTGGTTGGCGCATATCCGCGATGAGCAGGCGCTCCAGCTCACCGACGTGGAGTTGGCGCGACACCCAGCGGTTTTCGAGATGGTAGATAGTTGGATCGCCAAGGCCAATGAGGGGCTCCCTGGTCACGAGACGGTGCGCAAGTTCGCTATCCTGGCCACGGGGCTCTCGGAAGAAGAAGGCGACCTGACCCCGACAGATGGTGTAAGACGTCGCGCGGTGACCAAGAGGCATCAGGCGCTCTTGGATTCCTTTTACGAGGAGCGGTACTAATCGTGAGCGACGCTGCAGAGGGACCCTCCGTCGGGCCGGTCCTGATCATCATCCCGACCTATAACGAGTCTGAGAACCTTCCGCTCCTGCTGGACGCGGTCTTCGAGCTCCAGCCCGAGGTCCATATCCTCGTGGTGGACGACAACTCTCCGGACGGCACGGGCGATCTCGCGGATAAGTTGGCCGCCGAGGACGAGCGCGTTCATGTACTTCATCGAGAGGGCAAGCTCGGCCTGGGCACCGCCTACATCGCGGGCTTTCGGTGGGCGCTAGAGCGGGACTACCAACGCATCTTTGAGATGGACGCGGACTTCAGCCACCAGCCGAAGTACCTGAAGGACTTCTTGAAGGCGAGCGAGGAGGCGGACCTCGTGCTCGGCTGCCGCTACATCAAGGGAGGCGGCACAGAGGGGTGGGGCGCGCTCCGTCAGTTGATCAGCCGTGGCGGGAACATGTACGCCCGCGCCGTGCTTTGGCTGCCGTTTCACGATCTCACAGGAGGCTTCAAGTGCTTCCGGCGTGAGGTGCTCGAGAGCATCGATCTCGGCACGATTCGCTCTACGGGCTATGCGTTCCAGATCGAGCTCTCCTATCGAGCCCATAAGCGTGGCTTCAAGATCGCCGAGGTTCCGGTCGTCTTTCCCGACCGCACACGTGGAGAGTCCAAGATGTCAGGGAGCATCGTCCATGAGGCGATGCTGAACGTCATCAAGCTCCGCTTTGAGAGCTGAGGCGTAGGTCCCAGGCGGGGCCATCATGGTGCTCGGCGAGCGGTCGCCGGGCGCGCCGAGGCCGAATAGGGTCCCTCGGTTGCGGGTCCTTCTCTGAACTCGTATCCTCATGGAGCCCTGAAACCGTTTCTGCGCGAGGCGTTCTTGAACCGTCGGCCCACGTGGTGCGTCACACTCTCTCTGTTGGTAGCGACTCTGCTATCTACGGCACCCGTGTCGGCGGAGGCTGGGGAGGGCCAGGAGAAGGAGCAGCACAGGATGCGCTTCCACGTCTCGTCCGAGACGATCGGGGATGCGTACCAGCTCGTGCGATCGGATAATGAGCTGCTGAACCGCCGCAGGTTGCATCAGTATCTCGGCGTGGGCGCGTACAACCTACTTGAGGACGAGGACCATCAGCTCTCCTTCGTCACGCTCATGAGGTTCGATACGGATCTCGGGATCACCGACGACGAGCTGGACAACGTCAACGGACTGAAGCGCGATCAGCTCTCGATTCAAACGTTCTACCTGGATGCTCAGGACCTGTGGGGCGCCGTGGACCTGAGGCTGGGCCGCCAGCTGCACTACGACACCATCGACTTCATGATGCTGGACGGTTTGACTCTCACGACGCGCCTGCCGGGTCACGTCGGGGTCGAGATCCAAGCGGGCATCGAGGCCGACAATGAGGGGCATAATTACACGTACTCCCAGTTCGAGCTCGATGGCACCCGGGCCATTGATACGGAGGACGCGCTCTCTGTCACGACGACGAAGATCGTCCTTGGGGGAGCGCTCGTCACCCACGGGATGCATCGCTTCAAGGGCCGCGTGGGGTACCGGCGTATCTTCTCCGACGCGCAGATCAATCAGGAGAAGGTGGCCGCCTCGTTCACGAGCCGCCCGCTGGATTCGCTCTATGTGAACGCAGCCGCGTCCTATGACTTGTTCAATGACTACTTCGACACCGTTCGTGTCGGCACGAGGACACGCTTCAATGACGCGTCCGAGGCTGAGTTGCAGTACGTGCGTCTGTTGCCGAGCTTCGACGCGGACAGCATCTTCAACATCTTTACGTCGGAGCCCTTGAACGATGTGAACGCTCGCACCCGGTATTACCTCACGCGCTCCAGCTGGGTGTACGTGGGCGGCATGGTCCGCATGTTTGGCGCGGACCCGACGAACATCGATGGGGAGGCTATCCCCGGTGTGGAGGAGGAGGGCGTGCGCGCCTATGGCGCCATGCTCGGCTGGACGCATCGTTATGGTGTTCGAGGGCGCGTGAGCTTCGACGCGAGTCACGAGTCGGGCTACGGCGGCGACCGAACGCTCCTCGACCTCGATGGCCGTTACGCCCTGCGCCCAGGAGTGCTGGAGTTGGACGGGCGTGTCACGGGCGTGATCTTTGCCGATGAGCTCCAGACCGCGCTGCAGGCTGCGGGCGGCGGATACCAGCTCGGCATGCGTTACCTGGTGGACAGGCGAGCCTCGCTCCAGTTGATGGTCGAGCAGAACTTCAACGCCATTCATACGAACCAGTTCCGCGTCTTCGCGGTCGCCGACCTCGACCTGTGGATGTAGCCCGATGAGCTCCCTTTTCGAAATCAGGAACCTGATTCTGGCCGCGAGCCTGGCGCTCGCCGTCGGCGTGGTTGGAAACTCGGTAGTAGACGCCGCAGATACGGGTGACGAGGCGGCAGAGACGGGCCCCGCGGAGCCCCGCGATGAGAGCCTCTGGACCCAGGACGGCGCGAAGAAGAAGCTGGCCCAGCGGGTAGGGCGGCATCATGAGCCGAGCCCGCTGATCTTTGGGGACCAGACGATCCCCCTTCGATTCAGTCACGCGCTCCACCTGGAAGACCTGGAGTGTCTCGATTGCCACGACATGGTCGAGGGCAGCATGCGGAGCTCGGACAGCAACCTGCCTCTAGAGGCCACCTGCTTCGATTGCCATGACCCCAATGAGGCGATGGCCGATCCAGACGCGGCCGATCCCCAGGCGTCGTGTGACACATGCCATCCTGGGTACAAGCCCGAGTTCCCTGAAGGCGTGAAGAACTTTGAGCACACCTCCAAGGCGAAGAAGCACCCCGCGAAGGTGGTGATCCCGAACCCCAACCTGAAGTTCAACCACAAGGTCCACATCGACAAGGGTGTTGAGTGCTCGACCTGCCACGGCGACCTCTCCAACACGGACCTCGCGACGCGTGAGAACTCACTGCCTGTGATGGGCACCTGCATGACCTGTCATGATGGAGACGAGGCTCCCGATGAGTGCGGTACGTGCCACGTGACCCTGCCGGACGGGCGAATTGATGTGCACGCCGGTGGTGAGCCTCTGGAGCCCGCGGGCTGGTACTACGCCGACAACCACGATGAGAACTGGATCTACAACCACAAGGACGCCTCTCAGCTGAACGATGGGTACTGTGCGAACTGTCACACGCCCAAAGAGTGCCTCGACTGCCACAACGGGCTGAAGAAGCCCTTGAAGTTCCATCCGAACAACTGGCCGCTGCTCCACGCGACCGCGGCCCGCAAGAACAACCCCGACTGCGCCAGCTGTCACAAGAGCCAGACGTTCTGCGTGAACTGCCATCAGCAGATGAACGTGTTCGATTTCCGAGAGGAGTCGAAGCGCGATCTGAAGCCGAGCAGCAGTGGCATTCGTTTCCACCCCGAGGGGTGGGCGACGGGGACGGCCGCGGCGAATGGTATGAATCACCACTCGATTCACGCCCAGCGGAACATCCGCCAGTGCGCGAGCTGCCACACGGAGCAGACCTGCCTGTCCTGCCACAGCAGCCGCGTGCTCACGACCGGCGCCGTGAGCCCTCATCCCATCGGCTTCGGTAGCTCGCCGACATGCCAGAAGATGAAGGACCGGAACAGCAGGGTGTGCACCAAGTGCCACACCTCGCCCCCCGTCTGCCAGTGAGCGTCGTTCGAGACTGACGCGTGTGAAGTCGGGCGTGGACGCGAGCCGGAGCGCTCGCCGCTCGGCGGGAACGCGCGGCCCTAGAGCCCAGGAGCCCGTCGAGGGGCCCGAGCTTGATGCCCTGGAGGCGCGCGCCCTCTAGAGCGCCGGGCTCTCCAGCTCCGCGACCTCCTCGCTGACCACCGGCGCTTCGGCTTCATCGAGGCTGTCTGCGACGAGCTCCGCGATGTCTCGGGTCTTGATGCCCTCGACCTGGAGCTCATTCACGCCGTCCTTGAGCATCATCTTGCAGAAGGGGCAGGCCACCGCGATGGTGTCTGGCTTCGTCTCGAGAGCCTGGTTCACGCGCTCCTGGTTGATGCGCGTCCCCTTGTGCTCCTCCATCCAGACGCGAGCGCCGCCCGCTCCGCAGCACATGCCAGTGGTGCGATTGCGCGCCATCTCCTTCATCTCAAGGCCAGGGATGGCAGAGATGGCCTGACGCGGCTCCTCATACACATCGTTGTAGCGGCCCAGGTAACAGGAGTCGTGGTACACGACGTTTCGGCTGCCCTCTGGAGTCTTCCTCGGGGTGATTCGACCATCCGCGATCAGCTTCTCGATGAGCGAGCTGTGGTGGATCACGTCAAAGGTTCCGCCGAACTCCGGGTACTCGTTGGCGATTGTGTTGAAGCAGTGTGGGCAGTGCGTGACCAGCTGCTTCTTATGAGCGTTGTAGGACCGAAGCGTCTCAATGTTCTGCTCGGCCATCATCTGGAAGAGGTACTCGTTACCCGCGCGCCTCGCAGGGTCGCCCGAGCAGGTCTCCTCCTCGCCAAGGATGGCGAACTTGATTCCTGCTGTCCTGAGGATCTGCACGAGGGCCTGGCTGACCTTCTTCTGCTGGTCATCATAGGCGCCGGCGCATCCTACCCAGAAGATGATCTCGGCGTCGGGCTCGTCGTGAACCGTAGGGACATTCAGGTCCTCCGCCCAGACGACGCGATCGCCCATGGGCAGCCCCCAGGGGTTCCCCTTCTGCTCAAGGTTGCGCAGGGTTCCGCCCAGCTCCTTGGGGAAGTTGGCTTCCATCAGGGTCATGTAGCGTCGCATGTCGACGATCTTGTCGACGTGCTCGATCATGGCCGGGCAGGCCTCGCTGCACGCGCGGCACGTCGTGCAGTCCCAGATCGCGTCGAACTTTACGTCGTCGATGAGCGACGGGCCGTCGTAGGACTCGTCATGCCCACCGGCGGCCAGCAGGCCCGCCTCGCGGTTGTACAGGTGGTCGCGCACGTCCGTAATCAGTCGCTTCGGCGACAGCGTCTTCCCTGTCAGCGTCGTCGGGCAGTTCACCTCACAGCGTCCGCACTCCGTGCAGGTGTAGGTGTCGAGGATCTGCCGCATGTCGAACTCAAGGACATTCCCGACCCCGAAGGTCTCCTGCTCTTCGATATCAGCGATGGGCCGAAGGGCACCCTTGTGCCGCAGGTCGCTGAAGATGGTGTTGGGCAGCGCGGTGATGACGTGGAAGTGCTTGCTGCCAGGCAGCATGTTCAAGAACGTCAAGACGATGAAGATGTGCCACCAGTAGAACGTCTCACGCCCAGTGAGCAGCACGGACTCATCGAGACCCATAAAGAGGGAGGCGAAGAAGGCGCCGACGGGCGCGTGGGCGATCTCGTCCGCGAGGACCGCGCTCACATCACCGCGCGAGGTCATGAGCGCGAAGTGCATCCCGTCATAGAGGAGGTCGCTCAGCAGCAGGCTGCTGATCATACCCAGCACGAGGAGCGCCTCGCCGCTGAAGGTCAGGCGCGCTGGCTTCGTCACGAGGCGCCGGTAAGCGGCGTATGCGCACATGGCGAGGACGATCACCTCTGTGATGTCCTTGGCCAGCGCGTACTCGGAGTGCACAAAAGGGATATGTAGGTCAGGGAAGTACGCGAGGAGAATCAGATAGAGCGTTCGGAGCTGGAGGACCAGGAAGCCCCAGAAGATGAAGGCGTGCATCCAGCCGGCGCCCTTCTCCTTGAACATCTTCTTTTGCCCGATACCGAACACGAAGAGGTTCTGGATTCGCTCAGGGATTCCAGCGAAGAACTCGGGGCGTTGGACGGCCATGAGAACCAGGCGGGTTTTGCCGTACATCACGAACGCGAACCAGCCCAGTGCGGCGGTCAACGCGAGGGTCATGGGGATGGCACGAAGCTCTGTCACGGGAGCGTCTCCTTTTCATACCTGTATGCAAAGATGGGGATCCCGAGTTCTCTACACTTCTTCTCCCGATGGGAGCGAGGTAGGGCGGCTAGAACTGGATCCTCGTTGGAGAGTCCCACGAGGCGCCAACCTCCATGGGATTCCATCTCCGACGCTATGAGGTCAGCGTACGCTGGGACATCGGTCTTGGCCACCAGATAACCGCCTGGCTTGAGCAGCCCGTGGAGTCGCTCGATCAGATGGGGCTCGAAGAGGCGGCGCTTGTGGTGTTTCCGCTTCCACCAGGGATCCGGGAAGAGCGCGTGGAAGGCGGCCACCGATTCCGGCTGAAACAGCCCCTCCAGGTACGGGCGAGCGTCGCCCTCCACGACCTTCAGGTTGCTCAGGCCAAGGCGCTTGGCGCGCTTGGCGGCGCCCGAGCACCATGAGCGCTTCAGCTCAAAGCCAAGTACAGGGGCTTCAGGGAGCTGCGCGGCCAGCGCGCAGATGTGGTGGGCGCGGGCGAAGCCGATCTCCACGTGCAGACCAGGGCGACCGATATGGCTCTCGA
>CALCNF010000683.1 GCA_937897815.1 uncultured Pseudomonadota bacterium
TCTACCTCGGTGAGGAGATCGCGGAGGGGCGGGAAGAGGCGCTTCGCCCCCTCGTGGCCGAGCTGTCGGGTGAGCTCGCGGGCTTCGCAGCCTTTGAACGACGCTCTATGGCCCGCTCCCATCACGTCGTCGAGGTTCTTCTGCTGGTTCACCCGCAGGCCCGCGGCCAGGGCGTCGGGCGACGCCTACTGGAGGCGACCGAGCGCAGGTTCAAGGCGGACCCGGGGGTTGGAAAGCTGGTGATGATCGTGGCCGCCGACGACCAGCCGCTCCGGGCGCTCGTCTCGCAGGCTCCCCACTGGAGCCGCGAGCAGTGCTGCCCGCGGGCCTGGGCGCGCGGGAGCGAGCGCGTCGATGTCGAGTCATGGGCCAACCTGGCCGTGGCCAACCTGGAGGCTGATCGCCGCGAGGCTGGAGCGATCGATGAGTGAGTCGCTTCCGGGGATCGGCTTTGGATCGCATCCAAGGGTTCGCTGTGCTACACTGCAGGCTGGGTGTGCAGGGAGACAGGTAGCGATGCGTCCATGCACAAAGGTCATCACGACCGCACTGATTTTCGTCCTCTCGGCGTGCTCCGCAGAGGTAACCCGGGTTGATCCCTCCGAGGCGATCACCACGGGCGACGCCTTCGTGGCGCCCACCGACTCGGGGGTTCCCGAGCCCGAAGACGCCTACGTCCCCGATCCCGGAGAGTTCGGCTGGCCATGCAACAGTCAGGACGACTGCTACAGCGGTTGGTGCGTCCCCTCTCCGGAGGGCAACATCTGCACCAAGACCTGCCTCGACTCCTGTCCTCCGGGCTGGTCCTGTCGTCCGCTGGTCAAGGGAGACATCACGTACCTTTGCCTGCCGCGCTGGACCCACCTGTGCGATCCGTGCGCCACCAGCAGTGACTGCTCGGACAGCGATTCGGACAGCGGCCACTACTGTCTCGACTGGGGTGGTGAGGGACGGTTCTGCGGCGGCGAGTGCGCCAGCGATGGCGTCTGCCCGAGCGGCTACGTGTGCAAGGACGTACCCGTGGGCAACGGCGTCACCGACAAGCAATGTGTCCCCGAGAGCGGCACCTGCGAATGCTCGGAGCTGGCCAAGGAGCTGGCTCTGTCGACCGTGTGCTCCGTCTCGGGTCCCGAGGGGGTCTGCCAGGGCAAACGAAGCTGCACCCCGAATGGCCTGACCGCCTGCGACGCCGCGACGCCCAGCTCAGAGGTCTGCGATGGGCTCGACAACGACTGCAATGGCGCCACCGACGATCTGCCCCCCAACTACGACTGCCAGAACGCCAACGAGTTTGGCGTGTGCCTCGGCAAGGGCTCTTGCGTCGCTGGACTTGAGGTCTGCGACGCCGCGACGCCCGCGGCCGAGCTTTGTGATGGGCTCGATAATGACTGCGACAACGAGATCGACGAGGACTCCTCGGACTCCGATGGCGATGGTCTCTCCGATTGCATCGATGAAGACGACGACGACGATGGCATCCCGGACGTGGAGGACAACTGCGTCGTGACGCCAAACCCCGATCAGCTCAACACCGACGGAGACCTCCAGGGCGACGTCTGCGACGACGATGATGACAACGACTCCTCTCCAGACGCCGATGACTGTGAGCCGCTCAACGCCCAGGTGAAGCCAGGCGCGATCGAGCTCTGCGACGGGATCGACAACAACTGCAACGGCCAGACCGACGAGAACCTGTGTGATGACGGCAACCCGTGCACCGATGACGCCTGCCAGGCGGACGGCACCTGCGCCCACACGAACAACCAGGTGCCCTGCGATGACGGATCGGTGTGCACGAGCGAGGACAAGTGCCTCGACGGCTCCTGCCAGGGCTTCGCGCCCATCGACTGCTCGGATGGAGACGACTGCACGGCCGACAGCTGTGATCCGGTGACGGGCTGCACGCAGTCGAGCCTGAGCGGCCCCACCTGCGTGAATGATCCCGGCGGCTGCCACCCCTGTGAGGACGGAAGTCCGTGCACCAGTCAGGACTACTGCCTGAACGGAAGCTGCAAGCCCGGCCCGATCACCGACTGCACCGACGGGAACCCCTGCGTCTTCGCGCAGTGCAATCCCCAGACCGGGTGCATGCCGCCGCAGCCCATCTCGAACAACTGCTTCATCGAGAACATCCAGGCGTGTCACACCGCCAAGTGCGTCTCGGGCCAGTGCATCCCGGTACCCACGTCCGGCCAGAGCTGCACCACCAACTCCAGCAAGTGCAAACTGGGCACGTGCACAGGAGACGGCTCGTGCCTCCCCAACGGCGGACAGCCATGCCAGACCTCGGTCGGCCTCGATCTCTGCCAGTCGGTCGACGTCAGCGGAGTCTGTGACTCTGCGGGCAACTGCACGATCCAGCAGGCGCCTCCGGGGTACACCTGCCCCGGATGCAACGGGATCTGCATCAAGTGCTTCATCCTGGAGTTCTGCATCCCGTTCAGCGACATCTTCTAGGACACGATGAGCGAAGCGAAGATAGCGCAGTTCCTCGCGCTCAAAGAGGCCCATCCCCAAAGCGAGATGCCGCGTTGGACGCTCGCGACCACCTACGCGGAGCTGGGTCGACACGACGAGGCCATCGCGGAGTTCCAGGCCCTGATCTCCATGAAGCCCGATTACTGCGTGGCTTACCTGCACATGGGCTCAAGCCTCCTCGAGGCGGATCGCCCCGAGGACGCCATCGAGGTGTTGGAACAGGCGCGCCAGCTCGCCATTGACCAGTCCCACACGGCGCCGCGCCAAGAGGCCGAGATGCTCCTTGAGCAGGCTCGCGAGGAGCTGGAGTGAGCGAGCCCGGCGACGAGGACGGCCGCGCGCTGCCCGCGTTGAAGACAGAGATTCCAGGCCCCGAGAGCGTGGCGCTGATCGACGTCCTGGCGCGACACGAGAGCCCTGGCGTTACGGCCCGCCGTGGTCGCGCCAATGAGGCTCGAGGCCTCGATCGCGACCCCATCGTCTGGGAGCGCTCCCGAGGCTCGAACGTCTGGGACGCCGACGGCAATCGATACCTGGATCTGACCTCAGGCTTCGGGGTCGCGCTGATCGGTCATGGGCACCCCCGTGTCGTCGAGACCGTTCACCAGCAATCTGAGCTGCTGATGCACGCCATGGGGGATGTCTATCCAAACCCGCCGCGCATTCGCCTGATGGAGCGACTGGCCGAGCGCGCGGCCGGCGATCTGTCCCAGTGCATCCTCACGAGCGGCGGCGCCGAGGCCGTCGAGGCGGCCCTGAAGACCGCCACGCTCTCGAGCGGACGACCAGGCGTCCTGGCGTTCGAGGGGAGCTACCACGGGCTCTCCTACGGCGCCCTCGCCGTGAGTCACTACAAGGAGTCCTTCCGGGCGCCGTTTATGGGGCAGCTCGGTCCCCACGTGATCCACCGACCGTACGGGGAGGATCTCACGCGTCTCGAGGCGCTGCTCGCAGGACCTGAGGCCCACGAGCCAGCCATCGGCGCCATCCTCGTCGAGCCGATCCTGGGCCGCGGTGGACAGGTATCTCCCCCGGCTGGGTGGCTTACTGGTCTCCGATCCCTGGCCGATCGCCACGGAGCCGTGCTGATCTTCGACGAGATCTACACGGGCCTGGGACGCTGTGGAGACTGGTGGGGAGGCGACGCCGAGGGCGTCGTCCCCGACGTGGTCTGCGTCGGCAAGGCTCTTGGCGGAGGGATGCCCATCAGCGCCGCCATCGCTCGGCCACAGATCATGGCCGCCTGGGGTCAGAGCCAGGGAGAGGCCATCCACACCTCGACCTTCCTGGGACACCCCGTGACCTCGGCGGCGGCCCTGGCCGCCCTCGACGTTCTCGAAGAGATGGACGCGCCCAAGCGCGCTCGAGCCATCGAAGCCCAGGTCCGCGAGCGCTTTCGAGATCGCGTCCGTGGACGAGGCGCCATGCTCGGGGTTGAGACCGGCTCGCCCGGGCTGGCCGCGCGACTCACAGGACGGCTGCTCTCCGAGGGCATCCTCGTGCTCCCCGGCGGGGTCGACGGTGACATCGTCGGGCTCACGCCTCCGCTGGTGATCACCGACGAGCAGCTCGACTGGGGTCTCGGTGCGATCGACCGAGCGATCGAGGCTGAGCGTGGCTGAGCTCCGCGGGGAACTCCTCGGGTTCATCGCGTCCCCGAACGCCGACCGCTTTGACGGCCTGGCGCTTCGGGTGGCACAGCGCCAGGTAGAGACCATCGAGGCCTACGGCCGTTGGGTCGACCACCGAGGAGGCTTCGATCACTGGACCGAGGTGCCCTGGGTCCCCACAGAGGCCTTCCGCCGCTTCGACCTGTGCAGCGAGTCGCCCCAAGGGACCGACACGATCTTTGAGCCCAGCGGGACGACCACCGGGAGCCCGGGCCGGCGACGAGCGCCGGACATGCGCCTCTATGAGGCGGCGATGGACCGCCCTTTTGTCGACGCGGTGCTGGGCGGCGACGCGAGCCGAAAGGCGTGGGTCAGCCTGATCCCCGAGTCGACCGAGCTGCCCACCAGCTCTCTCTCGCACATGGTCAGCTCCCTGGCGTCGCGCTACGCCGACCTGGAGCACTCCAGTTGGCACCTGAGGCGCGGGGGTCTGGACGTCGAGCGCGCCGCCGAGGCCCTCCGAGCGACCGAGGGGCCGACGGTCGTCCTCGCGACGTCCTTCGCGCTGCTGAACCTCTTCGACGCCTGGCAGGGTGAAGACGCGCGGCTCGCCCAAGGGAGTCGGCTCATGCTCACGGGGGGCTTCAAGGGGCGGAGTCGAACCCTCGACGCCGCCGATCTTGAGCGCCTGATCGAGGCGCGTCTGGGCCTCCCACCCGAGGCGATCATCGGTGAATACGGCATGACCGAGTGGACCAGTCAGGCCTACGGACATGGGGTCGCGCCGGCGCTCCAGGCGCCTCCTTGGCTGCGCCTGCGCGTCATCGATCCCCTGACCCTCCAAGACGTCGCGCCTGGCCAGGTCGGCCTGGTGGCCGCCTTTGACCTCCTGAACCTGGAGAACGTGAGCGCCGTGCTCACGAGCGACCTGGGGAGCCTCGATGAGCAGGGGCGTCTTCGACTTCATGGGCGGGCGCCGAGCGCTCGCCCCCGAGGCTGCGGTCTCACGGCCCTGGACTGGGGGACTCAAGCATGAGCCTCCTCGACCTGGACAGGCTCGACAATGAGCCAGGAGCGCGCCTGGTGGCCGAGAGCCGCGCCATGGGCTTTAGCGAGGCGGTCGCCCGACGCGGTCTCGAAGCTGAGCTTCAGGCCTGGAGCGCTCCGGGTGCCCTCGAGCGCGTCCGCGAGGAGCTCACGGGCGTCGATCCGGAGCGCTATCCTCAAGAGGTCTTGATCATCGGAGCCGCGACCCTCCCGGTGAGCACCCTTCGCGCCTGCTTGATGGCTCGGCTCCTGGGGGCTCGGGTCCGACTCAAGCCCGCCTCAGGCCTGGACGGCCTGGCGCACGCCATCGCGGCCACGGATGACGCCATCACGGCCGACTGCTTCTCCTCGACCGACCCGGAGTCCCTGGAACGGGCCCTCGGCTCGGTCGAGACCATCGTGGCCCTGGGAAGCGACGAGACCCTCCTATCGATCCAGCGGCGGGTCCAACCCCATCAGACCTTCGTCGGCTACGGACACCGCGTGAGCGCGGCCCACCTGAGCCAGCCGGACCCCAACGAGCTCGACGACCTCGCCCAGGATCTCCTCGCCTGGGATGGCCACGGCTGCTTGAGCCCGCAGGTGATCTGGACTGATGATGCGCCTGAGGCCACTGGGCGGGCGGTCCTGGAGGCGGTCGCTCGCGCCGAGCACCACCTGCCCTTTACGCCCCGGCCGGAGATGGCCCACGCCCATTTTATCGCCGAGGCCCTGGGCGCCATGGGAGGCAAGGTGCTCAAGAGCGCCACCTGCACCCTCGTGCTCAGCGACGATCCAGCCTTCATGCCGACTCCCGGAGGACGTCTGGTCCACGTGCTCCCCGACCGGGGCGCTCCCTGGCGAGACCTGGGAGAGACCCTGAGCACCCTCGGGCAATCCAGGCGCTCTCAGGCTTCGCCGAGCCACGAGACGACGCGGCGATGCGCCCTGGGACAGATGCAACGACCGCCGCTGGACTGGCCCCATGACGGTCACCCCAATCTGCTCCCCATGCTCCGACCCGCCGGCTCCTCATCGAGATGACGTCCTGGAAGACCTGAAGGAGCGCCCGTCCGCTGCGCGCACGTAAGGGCTCGGGTCGAGAAGGTCCAAGAAATCTGGCGCTCTAGATCGCCGGTGTTACCGTCTCCGATGAGCTGCGTCTTATGGAGTGATGCGATTGAAACGCGCCGAATATGAAGGGCTCGACGCCCAGATCCTGTCCCTGGCCCGAGCGGGCCGGAGACGGGAGGCGTGCGCCTTGCTCGTGGAGTCCTATGGAGGCGAGATCCTCGGGACGTGCATCTCCCGCGTCGGTGACGCGGCCCTGGGCGAGGACGCCGCCCAGGACGCCATGGCCCGCGCTCTCGTGGGCCTCGAGGACTACCGTGGGACGGCGGGTCTTCGCCCCTGGCTGCACAGGATCGCCGCGAACCGCTGCGTCGATCTCTTGCGCTCAAGGACGAGCCGCAGGCGACACACAGCGCCGGTGACCGAGCTCGACGAGATCCGCGCTCCGCGGATCCCGAGCCCCCTTGAGGTCGCCGAAGAGAAGAGCGAGCAGTCCACGCGCCTCGGCGCGGTTCGAGAGGCGCTCGCCAACATCAAAGAGCCTGACCGCACCTGGGTCGAGCTTCACTACACCCACGGCGTCGCCTACGACGAGATCGCGGAGAGCGCGGGGCTCTCGCGGGCGGCCGTGAAGCAACGAATCTGGCGGGCAGTCAAACACGTTCGCGCGGCGCTCGCCGCGCGTGGAGAGGTGTTGTCATGAGTCATGACGAGAAGAGAGATGAGCTGGCGCCTGTGGTCAGCCTGGAGTGCGCCCGGATCGCCA
>CALCNF010000684.1 GCA_937897815.1 uncultured Pseudomonadota bacterium
CGGGGGAGCAGCGAAGCTCCTCCTCGTTGCTGCAGGCCAAAGTGGTGCAAGCGGGCGGGAGCTGGGTGACGCCCTGGGCGACGCAGGTGCCCTCGGTCAGATCACAGACGAACCCCTCGCCACACGGGAGGTCTTCAGAGCACTCAAAGTCCAGGCCCTCAAGCTGGGTCTCAAAGCTGCAAGCGCTTGAGGTGAGGGTGAGGACGAGGGCGAGGAGGCTGAGTCCAGACCACCTCATCGGGTGGCCGTAGGGGCTGGAGCGTCCTCGGAGGAGGTCTCAGGGGCGGGCTCGGGCGTCGGCTCAGGCGTCGGTTCCGGCGTTGGCTTGGGGGCCTGGGCCTTCTTCGGCGCGTCGGCCTGGTCGATGAAGTACCAGATGGCCCCGCCGACCATGGCCGTGAGCCCGGTGGCCAGGAGGCTGTTGCCCAGGGTGCCGTGGGTCGAGGCGGTGTCGTTGAGCTCCTGGGCGCGGGCCTGGGAGATGCCGGTGACGGTGCCGCCCTGGGTGTTGTCGTCGATCTCGCCTTGGCTCGAGGCGGCGGACATCAGGAAGCCAGCGCCCACGGCGGCGGCCAGGCCGCCGGCGCCGCCCGTGATCCAGGGGCCTCGGGAGGGACGCCAGGGAGCGGCGCCCGCGATGGGCGCGGGGATGGACTTCAGGAGGCCCGTGACCATGACCTCGGCGCTCTCGTGGAGCTCGAGCTCGTGGGTCTCGGGCTTAAAGCCCGGGCGGCGAAGCTCCAGGGTGTGGGACCCGGGGCTCACGCGGGCCATGGTGATCAGCGAGAGGTCGGTGCCGATCTTGTGGCCATCGAGGTAGACATCTCCGATGGGGAGCACGCCCTCGAAGTTCAGCTTGGCGTCCTTGGGGTCGACCGTGGAGATGTCGTACTCCAGGGTGGTCCGCTGTCCGACCGGGAGCTTCGGCACGCGGATGGTGACCTCCACCGAGTCGGCCAGGCGGAGCTCGACGCCCGTGCGACCGGGCCCGGTGGAGAGCTCCTGGGCGCGCGCCGGGCCCTCATGAAGGCGACCATCGACCAGGAGCACCGCGTCCTCGGGCGTGACCTTGGTCACGACCCAGGCGACGCCGATCTTGGGCTGAAGGGCCGCCATGCGGCTCGCGTCCAGGGCGCGCAGCGAGCGCTCCGCCTTCGGGTCATTGGAGACCGAGAGGTAGATGTCATAGGCCTTGGTGTACTGACCCAGGGTCTCGTAGACGCGGCCCAGGTTGTTGTGGAGCTCAGGCGAGGGGTTGAGCTTGTAGGCGGCCTCGAGCGCCTTGGCGGCGGCCTCGAGATCTCCAGCCTTTCTCGCGGCGATGGCCTCGCCCATGAGGTCAGCAAAAGCCTTCTCCTGGGCGTGAGCCGGCGGGCTCGCGGTGGTGATCGTGAGCGCGAGAGCGGCGAGCGCGACACAGCGCGCGGCGACGAGAGCGTAGGACGGCATAGAGGACCCCTGAAGATATGCAGATGGGTCCAGAGTAGCACCGGGATTCGCGCGCGTGTAGGGCACGCGCGCGAGAGCGCCCCGCGCGCGCCGCACGAGGGCTCAGCCCAGGGCGCGCCTCGCCGCCGTTCTCATGGGCTTCCAGTCCACGGCGTGGCCGGTCCAGAGCTCGAAGCTCATGGCCGCCTGACGGGCGAGCATGTTCAGGCCGCCCTGGTTCTCGATCTCCAGATCGATGGCGGCGGCGCAGTACGGGGTGTCGGTGGGCCCATAGGCCAAATCGAGGAGCTTGGCCTCGGGCGGCGCCGCGACCAGCCGCTGCTGGGCGACCTGGTAGGCCTCGTCGTACTCCTCGTCATCGGAGGCCAGGCCCATCCCAAAGGGCGTGGCGTGGATGATGAGCGCGCTGTCCGAGAGCGCGCTCTCGAGGTCATCGACGATGACGATGGGGCCGTCGAGGTCGTAGACCAGCTCCTCGGCGCGATCGCGGGTGCGGTTGTGGATCCGGACCTGTTTGGCGCCCAGATCCATCGAGGCCGCGGCCGCGGCGCGGGCCGCGCCGCCGGCGCCCAGGATCGTGACGTTCTTGCCGGAGAGCTCACCCATGAGCTCCTCGATGCACGCCTGGACCGCCGGGAGATCCGTGTTGTGCCCCTCGATCATCCCGTCCTCGCCTAAGACGATGGTGTTCACCGCGCCCAGGCGGGCGGCCTCAGAGGTGAGCCTGTCGCAGTGGATCGCCGCGGCGACCTTGTGGGGGATGGTGACGTTGAGCCCGTTGTAGGCGCCGTCTCGGAGCTCCCGAATGGGGTCCTCGATGTCGTCCGGACCCACGTCGAGCAAGGTGTATCGACCGGCGAGCTGTAGCCCGTGCATGGCGGCGCGATGCATGGGGGGGCTCAGGCTGTGAGCGACCGGGTGGCCTACGAGCGCGAAGTGGAGCATGGCGGGGTCCTCCTCCCTGAGTTCGCCTACTGAGCCGGAGTGAGGATCGACCTTCCCTCGTCCAGATCTCGGAAGATCTGGGCCTTGAGCTGATCGACGCCATCGAAGGCGATCTCGCTCCGGATCCGCCGCACCATAGCAAGTCGGAGCGACTGGTCGTAGAGGTCCTGGTCAAAATCCAGCAAATGGGCCTCGACGCTCAGGGCCTCGCTGGACTCAAAGGTGGGCCGAACGCCGACGTTCACGACGGCCTTATGCCGCTCCCCGTCCTCGGTCGTGGCCCACGCGGCGTACACGCCCGAGACCGGGTGCATGCCCCCGTCGGTAAAGAGATTCGCCGTGGGGACACCCAGGGTTCGGCCCCGGCCATCGCCGTGAACGACCTTGCCGCAGACCAGGTGGTGGCGACCCAGGAGCCGAGCGGCCAGGTCCATATCTCCCGAGGCGACGGCCTGGCGGACGGCGGTCGAGGAGATGCGGGTCTTGCCCGCGAAGACCGGCTCGACGATCCCGGAATCAAAGCCCAGGCGCCGGCCCTCCGAGGCCAGGTAGCGGACGTCGCCCGATCGGCCGTGGCCAAAGGCGGTGTTGTCCCCGGTGTAGATGGCGCGGATCTTTAGGCGCTCCCAGAGGATCTCCTCGACGAACTCCTGCGCCGTGACCTCGGCGAAGTCGTGGTCGAAGGGGATGACCAGGCAGTGGTCGATGCCCTTGTCCCAGAGCACGCGGAGGCGCTCACGGAGGCTCATGATCTGAGGCACGCGGACATCGGGCGCCAGGATCGAGCGGGGGTGAGGATGGAAGGTCAGGACCATCGTGGGAGCGCCGCGGCGCTCCGCCTCCGACTGGAGCTTGGCCAGGATCGCCTGATGTCCGCGATGGACCCCATCGAAGTTGCCCATGGTGACCACGGGCTCAATGGGGGTCTCGGGGAGCGCGAGGACGTCCGGGTAGATCTCCATCTAGATCAGGCTCCAGGCACGCCGCCGGACGCGCCGCCGGACTGGAGCAGGAGCGCCAGCTCGTCCTCGCGACCCATGTGACACTTCTTGAACTTCAGACCGGAGCCGCAGGGGCAGGGATCGTTTCGGCCTACCTTCACGACGCGGCGCTGGTAGGTGCCGCCCTGGTGAACCACGCGCTTGTTGGCGCCCTGCTTGGTCGTCTCGTTCTTCTCGGTGCCGTCCGACCCGCGGCCCATCATCATCTTCTGCTCGTCCTCGAGGCGCTTTTGGCGCATGCGAGTGATCTCGTCCTCGCTCGGGCCCTCGGCCCGGAAGAGGGTCTCGGTGACGTTCTCCTCGACCTTGTCGAGCATCATCTCGAAGAGCTCATAGCCCTGCTTCTTGTAGACGAGCTTCGGGTCCTTTTGACCGTAGGCCTCGAGGTAGACGCCCTGACGCAGGGACTCCATGACCTTGAGGTGGTGCTTCCAGAGCTTGTCGATGGACCGCAGGTAGCGCTCGCGCTCGAAGAAGCGCCAGCGCTCACGGACCATGTCCAGATCGATGTCGGCGCCCTGGGCCTCCTGGGCTCGGGCGAGGGCGTCGAGGATGGAGGCCTCGTGGTCTCGGTAAAAGGCGCCGACCTGCTCACAGGCCTGCTTCTCGACCTCCTCGAAGGTGCTCCCGCCGGTGACGTCGAGGTCGAGGTCCACCGTGAAGTGGTTCTTCACGGCGGCCATCAGGCTCTCGATGTCCCACTCGGAGGCGTGCACGCCCTCGGGGCAGAACTGGTCGCAGAACCGGTGGGTGACGTTGTCGTAGGACTCCTTGACCTTCTTGGCGACGCCGTCCCCGAGGAGGATCTCGTCGCGAAGCCCATAGACGGCCTTTCGCTGGAGGTTCATGACGTCGTCGTACTCGAGGACGTTCTTGCGGATGTCGTAGTTCTTCCCCTCGATCTTCCGCTGCGCGTTCTCCACGGCCTTGTTGATCATCTTGTGCTCGATGGGCTCGCCATCGGGCATCTTCAGGGTCTCCATGAGCTTCTTGATGCGGTCGGAGCCGAAGACGCGCATCAGATCGTCGTCCAGGGAGAGGTAGAACCGAGACCGGCCCGGATCGCCCTGACGACCGGAGCGACCGCGAAGCTGATTGTCGATGCGGCGGCTCTCGTGGCGCTCGGTGCCGATGACGAAGAGGCCACCGGAGTCCAGCACGGCCTGCTTGCGCACGGCGCACTCTTTTTCGTGGCGCGCGACGGCCTGCTCGTAGGCGGGGCCCTCCTCGGCGCCGACCTCGGACGCGGCCAGGTTCTCCGGATTGCCGCCGAGCACGATGTCGGTTCCACGTCCGGCCATGTTCGTGGCGATGGTCACCGAGCCCGTCGAGCCCGCCTGGGCGACGATGTGGGCCTCCATCTCGTGGAACTTGGCGTTCAAGACCGAGTGGGGGATGGCGCGCTTATCGAGGAGCGAACCCAGGTACTCGCTTTTTTCCACCGAGGTGGTGCCCACGAGCACGGGCTGCCCCTGACCGTTCGCCTCGGCGATCTCGTCGGCCACGGCGTCCCACTTCTCGCGCTCGGTCTTGTAGATCAGGTCGTTCTGATCGGCGCGGACCACCGGCTTGTTCGTCGGGATGACGCGGACCTCGAGCTTGTAGATCTCAAGGAGCTCGGTGGCCTCCGTGTCCGCCGTTCCCGTCATGCCCGAGAGCTTGTCGTAGAGGCGGAAGAAGTTCTGGAACGTGATGGTGGCGAGGGTCTCGTTCTCCTGCTCGATGGTCGCGCCCTCTTTGGCCTCGACCGCCTGATGAAGCCCGTCGGACCAACGACGACCCGGCATCTTTCGACCCGTGAACTCGTCGACGATCACCACCTTGCCGCCCTCGAC
Source organism: uncultured Pseudomonadota bacterium (assembly GCA_937897815.1). Taxonomy (GTDB): domain Bacteria; phylum Myxococcota_A; class UBA9042; order PHBI01; family CALCNF01; genus CALCNF01. Next base: position 5,231 of record CALCNF010000684.1, read on the forward strand.
CACGTACTGGGCGTCGCGCTTAAAGAGCGTGTGAGCCTTGAGCGCCGTGTGGGTGTGATGGAGGATCTCGATGTTGTCGACGTCGTAGAGGTTGTTGATCTTCAACCGCGACTCGACCTTGTCCACGCCCGTGTCCGTGAGGCCCACCGTGTGACTCTTCTCGTCGACCAGGAAGTCCTGGTCGCGCTTGAGGAAGGGGATCACGGCGTTGATCTTGTAGTACCAATCGCTCGACTTCTCGGCCGGTCCCGAGATGATCAGCGGGGTTCGCGCCTCGTCGATCAGGATGGAGTCGACCTCGTCGACGATGGCGTAGTTCAGGGGCCGCTGCACGCGGCGGTCGATGCTGAACTTCATGTTGTCGCGCAGGTAGTCGAACCCGAACTCGTTGTTGGTCCCGTAGGTGATGTCGGCGTTGTAGGCCGCCATGCGGTCCGCGTCCGAGATGTCGCTCACGATGGTGCCCACAGACAGGCCCATCCAGCGGTACAGCTGCCCCATCCACTCGCAGTCGCGGCTGGCCAGGTAGTCGTTGACCGTGATGACGTGAGCGCCCTTGCCCGTGAGCGCGTTCAGGTACACCGGGAGCGTCGCCACGAGGGTCTTGCCCTCACCGGTCTTCATCTCGGCGACCTCGCCGGAGTTCAGGACCATGCCGCCGATGAGCTGGACATCGTAGTGGCGCATGCCGAGCACGCGCTTGCTCGCCTCACGGACGGCGGCGAACGCGCTCGGGAGGATGTCATCGAGCGAGGCGCCGTTCTCGAGCTTCTGCTTGAACTCAGCCGTCTTGCCCTGGAGCTGGGCGTCGGAGAAGCGCGCGGTCTTCTCCTCGAGCTGGTTGATGCGGTCGACCATCGGTTGGATCGCCTTGATGTGGCGATCATTCGATGTACCGACGAGGTTTTTGACCCAGTTGATCATGGGCTCTATCTCCCACCCTGCCCTACGGCAGCGGCGTTGCGTGCCTGCGAGCGCGGGACTGTAGCAGATGGCCCTGCCCAGCCCAATGTTTTTGGGCCCCCTCGGCGGGCCGGGGAATCAATAGCCACGCTCACCGAGCGCGACAAGGGCCAGGACGGCCGCGGCGACCACCGCCGTCTCCGCGCGCATGACCCGCGGGCCCAGCGAGGACTGGCGCCAACCTCGGGACACGAGCTCTCGTGCCTCCGCGGGCTCCAGGCCCCCCTCGGGGCCCACGAGCAGGGTCAGGCGGCCATCGCCCACGACCTGGGTCATGGTCTCGCGTGTACAGGGCTCCACCGGCGCCTCCTCCCAGAGGAACACGTGGTGGTCTCCGCCCGGGGGCAGGCCCTCGTGGAAGCCCACCGTCGGCGGGTCGGTCCGGTCGCACTGCCGGGTCGACTCCTCGGCGATGGTCCGCCAGCGCGCGAGCTTCTTCTCGGCCTTCTTCGGGTCGAGGCGGGCCACGCATCGCTGGCTCGTGTAGACGACGATGGACGAGGCGCCGAGCTCGGTGAGCTGGCGGATCAGGTCGTCGGTCTTTCCGCCCTTTAGCAGGGCCATGTTCACCTCGAGGCTGCCCTCGGGGTTGGCGTCGGGACCCTCATCGGCCCCGAGAACGCGGAGCTGAACGGGGCTCGAGACCTCGATGACCTCGCAGCGCCATCGGGTGCCCTCAGCGCTGAGCGCCGTGACCGCCTCGCCGGATCGGACCCGCAGGACCGAGCGCAGGTGATGGCTCTGGTCCTCATCGAGGGTCAGGACCTCGCCCTGGGCCGGCGTCTCAGGGACTCGCACGCGGATCATGGGGCCTCCCTTCTCATGTTCAGGAGCGCCCAGGGGCCGCGGACGGCCGAGCTCTCCAGGCGGCAACCTCGGGACTCGAAGGCGTCCAGGAGCTCGGTCCGCTGGGTCTCCAGCAGACCCGAGAGCACGAGCGTCCCTCCTGGAGCAGTCCGGGCGACGAGGTCGTCGGCCAGGCGCAAGAGGATGTGACCGAGGATGTTCGCCACCACCAGGGGGTAGGTCTCGGGCAGCTCGGCCGCGGGCGTGGTCGAGAGCTCCAGCCGATCGGCCACGCCGTTGGTCTCGGCGTTCTCCAGGGCGCAGCGGATCGAGTCCGGGTCGATGTCCACCCCCGTCACGCGGTCCACGCCCATGCCGGCGGCGGCGATGGACAAGATGCCCGTGCCGCAACCCACATCCAGGAAGGTCTCAGGGAGCCCATCGGAGCGCCGCAACGACTCCAGGTGCTCGAGGCAGAGCCAGGTCGTCTCGTGCTGCCCGGTACCGAACGCCATTCCCGGCTCGATGATGAGCGTGAGCCCGTCCTCGGGACCGTCGGGCTCCTCCCACGGGGGGCGGACAGCCAGGTGCTCGCTGATCCGAAAGCCTTTGAACCACCGCTTCCAACGCTCCCGCCAGTCCGGATCGAGGGGCCGGGCGTTCAGGCTCGCGCCCGGATAGGCCGAGAGCGCCTCCCAGAGGCCGGCCTCGACGACGGGCCAGCCGTCCTCCTGCGCGTAGACCGTGAGGCGGACCGTGCCCGGCGCTGGCTGGGCGCGACCGCCGTCGGACTCGTCGCCCGGAGGGGCGTTCTCGTCCTCGATGATCAGCCCGCCCGGACAGAGCTCCAGACACCGCGAGGCCAGGGGCTCGAGGTAGCTGTCGATCCCAGAAAGACGAACCGCCTCGACGTCACTGGGGACGACGAGGCGGATCTCGATCCAATCGCTGGACGTTGTCACGAGCGATGAACCCTTAGTCGGCGACGACCCAGAGCTTGATCTGAGCGATCACGTCTCGATGCACCTTCACGGGCACGTCGTAGACGCCAAGAGCCTTGATCGGGGTCTCGAGGACGATCTTGCGGCGATCGACCTCGAAGCCCTGGTCGCGGAGCGCGTCCGCGATGTCCTTGGTGCTCACCGAGCCGAAGAGCTTGTCATCGTCACCCACGAGGCGGGTGATGGTGACGCTCACCTGCGAGAGCTTCTCGGAAATGCTCTCCGCGTCCTTGCGGTCGCGGGCGATGCGGGCCGAGATCGCGCGTCGCTGATGCTCGATCTGGTTCTTGTTCGACGAGGTCGCGGGTAGCGCGAGTCCCTGAGGAATGAGGTAGTTGGCGCCGTATCCGGGCTTCACCTCAACCAGGTCCCCTGCGTCACCGAGCGACGGGATGTCGGTCGTGAGAATGATCTGCATGGCGGTCTCCTCTAGTTGAGCGCGTAGGGCAGGAGAGCGACGGCGCGGGCGCGCTTGATCTCGCGCGTCAGTCGTCGCTGGTACTTGGCGCTCACACCGGAGATGCGGCGGGGCACGATGCGGCCGCGATCGGTGATGAAGCGGCGAAGCAGCTCCGGGTTCTTGTAGTCGAGCTGAGCAGCGAGCTGCTTGTCAGCCAGAAAGGGACATACCTTGCGGCGGCCAGCGGAACGTTTCTTAAACATCGTGTTCTCCTACTCGCTCTTCGCGTCGTCATCGGTGGTGGCCTCAGGGGCCTCGTCTGCGGCGGCCTCAGCAGCCTCCTCGGCGGCCGGAGCCTCCTCAGCGGCGGCCTCAACAGCCTCCTCGGCGGCCGGAGCCTCCTCAGCGGCGGC
>CALCNF010000685.1 GCA_937897815.1 uncultured Pseudomonadota bacterium
AGCTCTGGCCAACCCCCTCCGAGGTGCCGCAGGTCTTGTCGATCTCACCGCAGTCGTAGGTGTAGACGTCGCCTTCCTCGCACCAATAGATGCGGTCGCCCGCGCAGACACCTTCGTAGCCGATGGTGTCGCAATCATCGATGTAGGCGCACAGGCCGCTCGGTAGACAACCAGCCTCAGGGGGGCAGTCTCCACAGGAGCCGCCGCAGCCGTCGTCTCCGCACTGCTTCTCGATGCAGCTCGGGACACAGATCGTCTCGTCGAAGCACTGGTTGTCGATGCACTCGATACCCTCGGGACAGGTTCCACAAGAGCCACCACAGCCGTCCCCACCACAGGTCTTACCGTGGCAGACCGGGTAGCAGCTCCCGTCGCAGCTGTGGGACTCCTTTCCGCTCGGCTCCGCGCCGGCCACACCGCAGGTGTAGGCCCCGGCCCCGTCCAGCGCGTTCGTGTCCCACCCGCAAGGCTCCAGCCCGCAGTTGAGCTCGATGACCTGACTGTCGGACTGGCAGTAGAACAAGACGTTGTCCAGACAGCAGCCGATAGCCGGGATGTCCCCACAAGTGGTCTTCTCCTGACACTTCTGGTTGATGTTGCAGAACTCGCTCTCAGCGCACTCGCCGCAGGAGCCTCCGCATCCATCCGCGCCGCAGTTCTTGCCGCCGCACTGAGGCACACACGGAATGTCCCAGCAGTCGAAGGCGACGGCGCCTGCCGGATCTGCGCCCTGACCGCCGCAGGTGTAGCGACCCTGGTCGCCGTTCCAGCCGCAGGCCTCGTCCTCCTCGCAAGCGTTGCTCAGCAGGAGGTCGTTATCACCACAGAAGTAGGCTTGCTCGTTCCAACAGCAGCCCTGGGTCGTGATCTCCCCGCAGGTTCCATCGGAGATGCACAGCTGGTCCTCTCCGCAGACGAGGTCGCTCTCGCAGTCTCCGCACGAACCACCACACCCGTCTCCTCCACAGTTCTTGCCCGCGCAGTCAGGCTCACAGATCACGCACTGTCCTGCCTCACAGTTGGCGTTGTCCTCGCAGGTCCCGCAAGAGCCTCCGCAGCGGTCATCCCCGCACTCTTTGTCCTCGCAGTCGGGCTCGCAGTCCACGCAGAGCCCGTCGACGCAGTCGCCGCCCTCACACTCTCCACAGGAGCCTCCGCAGCCGTCATCTCCGCACTGCTTGTCCGCGCAGGCGGGCGCGCAGCACTCGTCCTCATACTTCTGCTCACAGACGGCGCAGATTCCGTCGCAGCAGTCTCCGTAGTCGAAGCACTCAACATCACAGAAACACTCGCAGTCCTGACCGCAGTCGACCTTGGACTTGTTGCAGTTGCCGGCGCACGCGCTTGAGGAGCACTGGCCGTCTTCGCTGCAGAACTCATTTTCGGGACACTCCCCGCATGTGCCGCCACATCCGTCGGCTCCGCAGACCTTCCCATCGCAGGAGGGCTGGCACGCCTCACAGACGCCGGCTGGACTGCAGGTGTCGGTCCCTTCGCAGTCGCCGCACGAGCCTCCGCAGCCATCGCTTCCACAGTTCTTGCCGTCGCAATCGGGGGCGCAGCAGGCACCCGAGAGACAGACGCTCCCCTCCGAGCAGCCCCCGCAGTCGACCCCGCAGAACTCGCCGCACTCGACGCCATCGCAGGAGGGATCGGCTGGGCAGGCGTCACAGCCGTAGCCGCACTCCTGCTCGCAGGCGGTCGCGCAGAACAGGTCCCAGTTGTCGGTGCAGCACCCGGGGTAGGCCTCGCATACGCACGTCTCACAGGAGCACCCGCCGCACCCCGGGCCCTCCTTGGGTACGCAGGCCTGGGGCAGGGGCAGGCATTTGCCCACCTCCTCGACGCAGCTCTCGCCCGCGCCGCAGGTTCCACAGCTAAAGCCCATGGGATCGATCCCGCACTGCTTCTCTCCACACTGAGGGACGTAGCAGCTCCCGTCGTCCATGCACACGCCGTCTCCCTCGCAGACTCCACAGCCTCCGGGACACTCGGCGCTGCAACCGGCGCCCTCGGCGCACTCCGGTGCACAGGCGCCGCAGGCGTAGGGATTCTCTCCGCTCGGGTCCTGGCTCATGGGCACCTGCCCACAATCGTAATAGCCCAGGGGATTCCAACCGCACGCGGGGAATCCATTGGCGCAATCCACGCAGTAGAGGTCATCGCCCTCACACCAGAACTGCCGCCCGGTCACGTCGCAGCAGCCCTCCCAGCCGATCCCGTCGCAGCCACCTGCTTTGCTGGGCTCAAGGGCCCCCTTGCAGGTCTCAACGGTCGGAAAGGCGCTCGCGGTCGGGACCACAGCCAGAGCCGCGATCAGAGCGAACAGGGCGATGGCAAGACGCTTCATATCAATCCGCCTCTACACAGGTGTTGATGGCGATCTCGCAGACCTCGCCTTCGGGACAATCAGGGTCGAAGTTGCAGGCCGTATGACCCTCGACCTCGAGCTTGCCGTATACGTAGCTGGAGACGGTGAGCTGAACACAGCCGGCGTCGAGCTGCACGGCGTCCACCGTCCGCCGATAGAAGTGGGCGGTCGCGAACCCGCTCACGCCCATGCTCAAGATGGCGTCCACGAACGCGGCTGGGACCTGATAGCTGCCCGTGTCCTCGACCTCGCAGAAGAGGGTCGCTGGCGAGGCCCCGTGCTGGTCGATGTTCAGAGAGAAGTAGAGCTTCCACCCTCCAGGCTGCGGCGTCCAGCTGACGTCGAGGGGGGTCCCTGACTGCATGGTGATCACCCCTTCAGGGAGCTCCAGGTCGGGCACGCCGAAGGCGTTGAGCTCGAAGCCAGGGAGCTCGTCGCCAGTGGCGATGAGACGCACGGGGGCTCCAGGCTCAAACAGCGGCATGGAGACGTTCGTGTCGAAGTAGGTCGCGTTCTTTGGCTCCATCACGACGTCCCCGTCCTTGAGCCCGCTGACCGTGACCGAGCCTACGCTCTTGTTCTCCGGGTAGTCGACGCATGTGCCGTCATGGTCGCAGAGCTCTCCCGCTTGGCACGGGTTCTCGCAGAACGGGTTCTCCTTTCGCATCAATCGGCAGTCTCCCTGGGTCTCCACCTCCTGGAGCACCGTCAGAGGAATCACGCCGGCGGCGACCTCCCCGGAGACCTGGGCGTAGAACTCCTCATGGGCGACCATGAACTGGCCGATCCGCTCGGCGGACTCGCACGACTCGCCATAGAGGACCTCCGGGCTCGGACCCGCGTCCGTGACCCCCGTGTCTTCGGGCGCGACCGCGTCTTCGGGCGCTACCGTGTCCTCCGACCCATCGTCGGTCGTCGGCGTGTCCGTCACGCTCGTGGTCGTGTCCTCGCTGACGTCGACCGCCGCGTCTGCGGAGGGCGCAGCGCTTCCTCCGGAGCCATCATCGCAGGCGAGCCAAAGGGGCGTCAGGGCGATCAATAGGAGCGTTCGTCTCACTAGAGCCCCCAACCAGGATGGGGCCGCGCCTGCTTCACGAAGAGCTCTGGGGCCCCTCCATTGACCGAGTCGAACTTGAACTCCACGTCCATGGCGTAGAACTCGGTCGGGTTGCCCAGGGCTGGCCCGTAGGTGTCCATCCAGAACATGTGGATGTGCTCGAGGGCCTGCCCGAGTCTGTAGAGCTGGGTCGGCGTGAGCACCGTCTCCGAGCCGTTCACGAGGTTGGAGTGGGAGAGGAAGATGGCGGGCTGCCCCGGCTGAAAGTAGTGGTAGATGATCTGGTCGGTCGTGACGCCGGCCTCGGGCAGCACGACGGACGCGCCGCCCTTTTGCACGTTGATGTAGAAGCCAGGTTCGAGGCCTGAGGTGTCGAAGATGTTCGCCGTGAGCGCGACCCCGTTGGCCGCTTCGTTCGGGAAGGAGCGGTGACACAGGAGCGCCATGCCGACCGCCTCGTGATCGATGGATCGGTACTCTCGTTCATCAAACGCCTTGTAGTTCCAAACGCTGGCCCACACGTGCTTGATGGCGTCTTCGGGGCGCTTGGAGGGGTCGGCCAGGTCTCCGCTCTTCGACGTGTACAGGCCGGCGCCGGTGAACCCGTCGAGGTCCTCGGCGTTGGTGGAGGAGCGGAAGCGAACGGACTGACCCGGGAAGTCCGTCTGCATCTTCAGGTGGACCTCCGACTTCAGTTCCGGATCGATTGGGGCGTCGCGGATGGCCTGCTGGAGCTCCTCGAGCTTCGCCGCGCGCACCGCGCTGTCTCCCTGAAAGGACGAGTCTGCGAGCATCTCCGAGACCATGACGTCGAGGCCATTGTCCTTCATGTGCTGAACGTAATGGCCGACGGGGATGGCCCACGCTCTGGGCACCGGTACGAGCTCCGGGTCCATGTAGGCGAAGCCAGCGTAGTGGCTCGCCTTGCCTCCGTAGGCGGGGATGGCCTTATCGAGGGCGGCCTCCATCTGCTCCTTGTTGGCCTGCTTGCCGATCTCCGGAGGGGTCTCGAAGTCCAGGAGGTCTTCGATGTCCACGATGTCGAGGGTCTCGACGTCGAGGTTGGGCACGCCGACCGCCTTGGGTTTGTTCTCGTCCCACCACTGGTCGGCCTCCTCTTTCGTGACCTCGCGAATGGACCACTCGAACGCCCCAACGGTGAGCTCGACCCACTTCCCCTCGAGGGCCAGGAGGCCTTCGTCCTCGTGGGCTCCCAGGAAGGCCATGTTGGGCGTCCCTCGGTTCTGGGAGAGCACGTTGATGTGCGACAGGGGGGTCTGGAGCTCCGCGGTGATGATCCCGCTCACCACGCCGATGTCATTGGGGACGCTGTCGAGGACGACGATATCCCTGTAATTCAGGCTCTCAGACGCGAGACCCTCCGCTTGCAGAAACCGCAGCTTTCCCGTGGAGGTTCCCAGGTTGAGTGGCTGATAGGAGATCCCCGCGAACAGCTCATCGGTGGTGATCTGAGCGACGTCCTCCGCGAGGTTGGTGGCCTCGGTCTCGACGGCTTGGCTCGTCGGATGGAAGTAGAGGTCGGGGCCAAAGAACGCGTTCTCGCTGACCACGTTATAGGCCGTCTGAATCATCTCCGCCGACGCCGTGTCGTAGGGGCTGATCTCATAGACCCACACGCCTGGGTCTTCGTAGAACGTGATGGCGCCCAGGAGGAACCGCCGGCTCGGGCTGTAGTACTCCTTCTCGTTGAACTGGGCGAGGGGAGGCACGGGCGGAAGTCCCTGACCCGAGAGGTGCTCCGAGGCGAACTCCCAGTGAATCATGTAGCGCTTGGAGTTCTGGAAGTAGAGCTTGTCTCCATCGAGGCGGTCGATGACGGTCTTCAAGGAGCGCGCTCCAGGGATCGACGCGTTGAGCGGCTCGCTCGCCAGCGCCGCGAAGTCGTCGGGACAGCCGATGCTGTTGAGGAAGTCCGGCTCCGCCTCGGGCTCATTCACGCAGGTCAGCGTGGGCTCGGTCGGCTCGGTCGGTCCGGTCGG
>CALCNF010000686.1 GCA_937897815.1 uncultured Pseudomonadota bacterium
CGGTTTCCGGAGATGCTAAAGAAGCCCCCTTCGCCGCTGTTGGCCGCGGCGAGCTCCTGGTTGCCGTGCTCGTTGTTGTAGAAGCCCTCGACCTGCTGTTTCACTGGATAGCAGGCCTCGGGCACCGCCCGGCGCTGGGCGCGGAGCTCCCAGATGAGCTGGTTGCTCGTCTCGCTGGTCGGTCCCATGAAGTAGACGTAGACCGGCCCGTAGGCCCCGAAGTAGTCGCGGATATAGTTGTAGGCCTCCCAGAACTGGTCCTGGATGGCGCCCTCGCTGTCGTAGCCCTCGGTGATGTTGCAGACCGTCGTGGGGTTCACCGTCGCGTAGTCCGGCTCATAGGGGCACTGCCAGAAGTCCTGCACGCAGTCTTGAGGTACAGGAGGGTAGGGCGGGTAGAGGAGGTCTTCTTCTGTGGGCGTGACGCACTGGTCGTAGAGGGGCACCGGGCCGTCCGCGTCCGGTGCTGCATCGAGGCTTGAGTCCAGCCCCACGTCCATCGTCGTATCCGGAAGGGTGTCCCGCTCCGGTCCGACATCTACGCTCGCGTCAGCGCTCGTGGCGTCACTCTCACCCGATCCGGTCGGCTCGGTCTCCGGTGCGCCGCTCGAGGACCCACAGCCCGCTGTGAGCGGCGCGCACGCGAGGGTCACGCAGAGGGAGAGAGCAATGGAGCCGTGATGAACCACGACCCAAGCCTAGTGGGTCGCAGCAGCATTCTCAACGCGGACGCCCGACTATCTCCTTTAAGGCGCTGCGCTCTCCAAGAACGCGCGCAAGACACGGAGATCGTTGTCGACGTCCTCGATGACGCGGGGCGAGATGGTCGCGTCGCGGTCCTCGAAGTACGAGAAGGTGTGGAAGTCGAACGAGAGCTCGGTGAGGCGATGACAGGTGGCGCAGGTCGTGTTGGCGACGAAGGTCTGGGTCGGGTCGGCGATGACGTCTCCGAAGACCTGGGCGTCGGAGTTCGCCAGGAACACGTGCTCGGCCAGCTCATCGGCGACGGCCGGGTCCTCCATGGCGGCCAGGACGGCCTCATCCTCTCCAGCCCCTGAGACCGTCTGGTGGGAGCCCAGGTTCACGAGGAGCTCCCCCGTGTTGCGGCTGCGCACGGTGATGTCCTTTTGTGTGATCACCCCGTCCTCTCCATCGAAGGCGATGAAGACCCAGGAGTCGATGGTGGCGGGGCTTCGGCCCTCTGGAAGCGAAAACGAGGTGAGCTCGTGGAGCGCCCACGGCTGGGCGTAGTGGCTCAAGAAGCCGTAGAGGCGCTCGTGAAAGGTCCACGCGGCGTCTTCGTTGAGGTAGTACTCCGAGCGCGTGTCGATCACGTCCCACGCGGAGTCCTCGCCGGAGGACGAACGCAGGGCGGCGACGTCGTAGGCGAGGCGGCTGATGCCCAGGTCCCGGGCCTCGAAGAAGGCGTCGAGGACCCAGGGCTCAAGCTGCTCAATGGGGAGATCCGCGGCGATCTGCTCAAGGACCTCCTCGAGCGCCCATGAGAGCTCCGTGGCGTCCCTCGTAGGCTGCACGCGGTAGAGCGCATGGACCGCGCGGTCATCGGCGTATCGGTCCACAGGGATGAAGCCGAATAGGGCGTGGTCTTCGACGACGGGCTCCCAGACGACCCGCACCTGGGGCCAACAGATGCTCTCGGGGAGGTGGCCCGGGAAGTTCCCCAGGGGGCCGCATGGCGCGACGCGGACGGAGACCACCTGCCACTCCTCGTACCAGTTCTCGACCTCGAGGGCGTCCATCACGTCGGTCTCAAGATAGGCGTCCGACACCTGTCCCAGCCACGCGGCGGAGAGCAGAACGCCGCCGTCCTCTGTGGGCAGGCCCGCCTCCAGCGGAGGCTCGATCTCCATGGGTACGAGGATGGCCAGATCCTGCTCCAGGGGAAAGTCCCAGGGGAGCGCGGACAGGTCGGGGGCGTCCGCCTTCCCGAAGCCCAGGGGCTGGGCCTGCGAAGAGGGGGTTGTCGCCGCCTCGTCTGAATCGCATCCGTTCGTAGCGAAGCTGAACACAACTACAGAAAGGGCCACCAGGGTCCTACGCCGTTCCTTCATCTCGTCTCTCCAGAGCGGATCATGCTTCCCGGCGATCGAGCACATAGCTCCTGAGCGCAGGGGGGATCCGCGTCGCAGTCGGCGGCTCCTTAATCCGGCCACTGACCCTGCACAACAAAAACCAACCATCCGGTTGATGAATTGTAGCTCGCGACCACTGCCGCGTACGTCTGTATTGAAAAACAATATAATATAGATAAAATCGTACTGATTTACTCCATTGTCAGGCGTCCGTAGGGTGAGAGTGAGAGTTGACCCCCGACACGGAGATTCCCATGAAGAAGCACGCTAAAATCTGCCTCCTGGTCCTGCTTGGAGCGTCCGCAGGATGCGCCGACCTCTCTGCCCCTCAACAAGCCACAACGAGCGAGCCAGTGGGCACGCCGCCGGTTCGAGGTATCGTGGAGCACACGGCGCCGAGCGACGGCGTGGAGCCGACAGAGTGCGTCGATCCCGTAAAGGACGACTTCTGGGATCCGTGTCTTCCTATTGAGCCCGAGCCAGACCCATGCGCGCTGGATTCGACCAACCCCTTCGCTTGGGTGCCACCCGCCATGGACCCAGACGCGGGCCTGGAGCTGGCGTGGTTTCGCACGGGGGAGACGGACACCAGCGAGATGAACCCGGCTCCGCACGGCGGTGGTCGGATGTCCTTCTCGCCCAACGGCGGTCTCCTGGAGCTCTCCTCGCCGGTTGAGTTGGGAGGGCCGACGCATCTCTTTACCCGCGACGGGGAGGGCGGCTTCCAGGGACCTATGGCGGCCGACCTGAGCTGGACCACGCGACTTGGGGTTGAGGTCGGTGGCGATGTGTTGCTCCTCGCTCATGTGCCGGGTCACGAGATCCGACGCTTCACCCCGGAGTCGCCCGACGGGAAAGAGGACTGGGAGGTCTCGACCTATCCACCTGTGATGACCCCGTGGGGGGAGGGCTTGGTCACGCTTCACTGCTTTCAGCGAGACGACGAGGCGGTGTTCCTGGCTCACTCCTGGAGCGCCTGGAGTGGCGAGCTCATCGCCTCAGCGGACCTGAGCCCGCTGGGTGTGGATTGTGGTCAGGTCCCACCGAACAGCGTTAGCTTCTCGTTCTCCTCTCCCACCCCCCTCTCGCTCTCGGTCTCGCCCGACGGTGAGAACGCCCTGTTGGCGCTGTTCCTCGGGCCCTGGAGCGAGCCGGTGTCCAAGATCGTGCGCATCGGCCTGAAGGATGGCGCCGTGGCGGCCGTGGACCTCCAACAGGAGCCCTCCGAGTGGGAGGTCCCCAGCGTGTACTCGCTCGCGATTCATCCCCACGGTGATCGCTTCGCGTTCGTGACCGGAGACGCCAAGCTCCACCTCTGGTCCATGGACGAGCTCGCGCCGATGGAGGAGCCTCGACAGTCGAGCATCGTGATGCTGAACAACCTGAGCTACATGCCTTCGGACGTCAGCCCGCTCGCGTGGTCGCCCGATGGAGGCACGCTGGCCCGGCTCGGCTCCTCGGGGCAGGTCGAGCTCTGGCACGAGGACCGAGATGAGGCCTTCGCTGTCCTTCAGGCGCCGGAGCCCTCCGAGGACTTCAACGTCAACTTCGGGTGGGGGCACTGGTCGGGTCCGGCGGCCGTCGCCTTCTCCCACGACGCCACCTCTGTCGCCGTGCGCTTCCAGCACGGAGTCGCCCTTTGGAGGACCCCCGAGGTCTGTCCCAATCACGGTGAGCATCATGAGCCTCAGGTCGGGCTGGGCGGGCCGACGAGCCTGCAGGTCGGACAGACCGGGCATTTTCAAGCGACCCATGAGGGCCACGACGTGCACAGCCACCAGTTCTTCGTGAACGGCGAGCCGATGACGGACCCCTCCTGGAGCCGGGATATGGAGTGGACTCCCGCCGAGGCCGGGTTCTTTGAGGTGCGCGTCGAGATCGATGACGGCGTCCATGTCGCCGTGAACACCATGACCGTTGAAGTGAGTGAGGCCCCGTGATGCACGTCCATGACATCCCCAGCTCCGAGAACTTGAGGTGCTTCTTGGCGGCGGCGCGCCACCTGAGCTTTCGGCGAGCCGCGGATGAGGTGGCGCTGACCCCCGCCGCCTTCGGTCAGCGCATCCGCCAGATGGAGGAGCGCATGGGGCACCCGCTGTTCACTCGGACGACCCGCAGCGTGAGGCTCACGCGGGCCGGCATGTCGTTGGTCCCTGTGGCGGAGGACGCGCTCGTGCACGCCCGACGGTGTCTGGAGGTCGTGCGCTCAGGCCAGGAGCCGCCTGTTCATTTGATGTTGGGGACGCGCTTTGAGCTCGGCATGAGCTGGCTCCTACCCGCGCTTCTGGACCTGGAACGAGACCGGCCGACCTGGCAGGTCGAGACCGACTTTGGTTCGGGTAAGGACATCTTGAGTCGACTGGAGCGGGGGGAGGTTGACGCCATCGTCACCAGCGCCCCCGTCGCTCGGGCGAGCTGGACGGCCGATTATCTCCATCCTGAGACGTATCGCTTTGTCGCCTCTCCGCGACTCCTGGAGCGTCTACCGCTGAGCGCCCCCGCGGACGCTCATGAGCACACGCTCCTGGACATCAATGACACGCTGCCGCTCGCCCGATACCTCCTTGACGGGGGCGGGGCCCCTTTGCGGTTTGGGTCCGTGCGCGCCTGCGGCGCTGGGGCGGCGATCCTGGAGCTGCTGAAGGCCGAGAGAGGTGTGGCCGTGATGCCAGAGTACATGGTCGAGGACGCGCTCGAGTCAGGAGAGCTGGTCGAGCTGCTCCCAGACTTAGAGCGACTCAGCGACTCGTTTCGGCTGATCTATCGGCGGGATCACCCCCTGAAGGACGCGCTGGCCGATCTGGCGGGCGTCCTTCGGGCCACTCCACTGACCCACCAACTCTAAGGCGGCGCTTGGCTCACCGGAGTGACTTGACGGGCAGGCGACCGTGGAGCGTCAACTCCAGGCGCCAGGGCTCCGCCGAGCTCGGTATGTACACGCTCCGCAGCGCGAGGCCGAGCATCCCCAGCGCGGTGAACTTCAGCGCGAGCTGACCACCAGGTCGGAGGCGGCCGCCTGAGACCTCCCCAACCAGGC
>CALCNF010000687.1 GCA_937897815.1 uncultured Pseudomonadota bacterium
CTCGATGGCCGAGATCAGCTTTCCCTGGGGCTGGGCGCGTTGGTAGTGAAGCCCACGAATCACCCCGCGCTTCGAGCGCGACACGTTGTCCTGCACGAAGCGGGTCGGCAGCCCATGGTCGCGAAAGCGGGCCTCATTGAAGAGCTCGACGAAGGAGCCTCGATCGTCTCGGTAGAGGGTCGGCTCGATGAGGAGCAGGTCGGGGATCGCCTGGGGGGTGACCTTCACGTTCCTCCCTAGAGCAGCGAGCTCTGGAAGCCCTTGGGGAGCTCCCGACCCAGGTGTTGGTAGGCCTTGGCCGTGGCGGTGCGACCCCGGGGCGTTCGCTGGATGAAGCCCTCCTGCATCAGGTAGGGCTCGAAGACGTCCTCCAGGGTGGTCTTCTCCTCGGAGAGGGCCGCGCTCATGGTCTCGACTCCGACGGGCCCGCCGCTGAACTTGTCGATCAGCGTCGCCAGGTACGACCTGTCGAGGGGGTCGAGGCCCTCGTTGTCCACCTGCATACGTTCGAGCGCGTGGTTGGCCATGGCCGAATCGATGTGGCCCTCGCCCTCCACCTCGGCGAAGTCACGGACGCGGCGCAGGAGGCGATTGGCGACCCTGGGGGTGCCTCGTGAGCGCCGGGCGATGGCCTCGGCGCCGCCGTCGTCGAGCGGGATCTCGAGGATCTTGGCCGACCGGTGGACGATCGTCTCCAGCTCTGGAGCCGTATAATAGTTGAGTCGGTGAATGATCCCGAATCGATCGCGCATGGGCGAGGTCAAGAGCCCGGTTCGCGTCGTCGCGCCGATGAGGGTGAACGGCGGGAGTTGGATCTTCATGTTCCGCGCGTAGGTGCCTTCGCCGATGATCAGGTCGAAGGCGAAGTCCTCCATGGCTGGGTACAGGTTCTCCTCGACGACGGCGGAGAGCCGATGGATCTCGTCGATGAAGAGCACGTCTCCCGCCTCGAGGTTCGTGAGCAAGCCCGCCAGGTCTCCCTTGCGCTCGATCGCTGGTCCCGAGGTCACGATGATATTGGCGCCCATCTCCGCGGCGACGATGTGCGCCAGCGTCGTCTTGCCCAGGCCTGGCGGCCCGAATAGCAGGATGTGATCGACCGCCTCCTCGCGCTTCTTCGCGGCCTTCACGAAGACCTTCAGGTTCGCGATCATCTCCGACTGGCCGACGTACTCGCCGAAGGAGCGGGGCCGAAGGGCCTTGTCGTAGCGTTCGTCATCCTGACGGGGAGCCCCACCCACGGCTCGTGTTTCCTCTACGGTCACCCCATCACCTCCTCAGCGCGCTCAGGGCGGCGCGGAGCACGGTGTCGAACTCGGGGCTCTCGCCGTGGGTCTCGGCGAGCTGCTCGAGGACCCGC
>CALCNF010000688.1 GCA_937897815.1 uncultured Pseudomonadota bacterium
GCGGTGGCCGCGCTGCAGCAGGGTCGTCGAGCGCGTGTCTACCGACTGCTGGAACAGCGCGACTCGCGTCTCAGACCAGAGTCGCCGCTGTAGAAGCAAGGGAGAGTTCACGGCCGCCGCGAGCACAGGCGCCGTGATGGCCTGAGCGATATTGTAGAGCTTGGCGAACTCACGGGGCCCCACCTGGAAGTGGACCTGGAAGCTGGTGTTGCACGCCTCAAGAAGGATGTTGTCGTGCGTGAGCTGAAGCTCATCGAGACCCTTGATGTGCGTCTGAAAGGCGCCACCTCGAAGCCAGGTGAGGATCTGGTTCAACGCAAAATAGCGAGGAACAGGCGTCATGTTGTCGAGGCTGAGATCGTCCTGACGCAAGGTGGGCAAGATACCGCAGAGCAGGATATCGGTGTCGATCCCCTGGGCTGCATGCCGAGCCTTACCTACGAGCTCGATGATCTCCTTCTCTAAGCGCCGCAGGCAAGAGCCGCCGAAGCGATAGGGCTTGGCGTTGGCCTCCAGATTGAAGCGCGCGAGCTCCGTGGTGAAGGAGTCGTCATTGAGCTGCTCCAGAACCTCCATAGAGACGGGAGCAGGTCCGCCCTGGCGGTCTACCAGGAACATCTCCTGCTCCGCTCCAATACGACGAACTCCGGACTCGAGCATTCCATTCTCGAGCATCTCCTCCAGTGCGTGCACGTCGTCCAGAAGACGGCGCATGAAGGCCCGGAGGTTCTCCTCCGAGAAATCTTCGGCGTTCAGCTTGCTGGGATCCACGATGGCCCCTCCCCTCTCGCCCGCGGCATGCGGGTATCGTTTCCCTCGCGCTCGCGCGTTGGGATCAGTGCTGCTCCTACCAGAGCCGTACCATGACGCGCAACCGCTCCCTGCGCCAGTTATGGGATACGGGGCATATCGCGCATCTGAAGCGGACTCGCAGGCTCCTCCGCTCCGCTGTCTACAGCACGCTGGTGCTCACGCTTCGCGCCCTCGAGGTCACCGAGATCCCGGAGCGCCCGCGCCAGGTGATATCGAAGCTCGTGCCGCTTGGGCTGCAGCTCCAGGCCTCGGACGAAGGTCTTCTTGGCCTCTTCCGCGCGGCCCTGCACCAGATCTCCCTTGCCCTTGTTGACGAGCGCCGCCCCAAGGCGAAGCTTCACGTGCTCCGAGCCCGCCTCGCTCGCGTGCCACTGCTCCAAGGCCTCGACGGCCTGTCGCATCCAACCCGCCTTCTCCAGGACGGTCACGAGGGCGTCCCACAGCACCGCCTGGTCCGGCTGAAGTTCAACCTGAGCTCGGGCGAGCTCCTCGGCCTCTTTCACCCGCCGATCCCTCGCCAGGGCGACCACATGAGCTGCAACAAGATCGGGCAGATCGCCCAGGGCCTCTCGCGCCTTAGCGCAGGCCGGGACCGCGTAGAGTTCGCTCATGGCGGAGCCGGCCCGGCACCGCCAGGTGAGCGCGGCATCGCCGCTGAGGCTCCTGAGCTCTCGTCGTATGGGGCCCCAGGAGCGCCGCGCCAGGTGAATCTCGAAGCGGGTCTCCGTGACGGACTCTCCTTCGAGCCCCTCGAGGAGCTCGAGCGCCTTCCGGCCATCTCCCTGGGTCACGACATGTCGCGCCAACTGAACCCTTGGATCGATCGCGTCGGGGCAGGCGCGAACACGAGCGTCCAGCGCCTCGCGCTCGCTGGAGAACGCATGTCGCGCATCTGGCACCATGAGCACTCCGACCGCGACGGCGAGCGCCAGGGAGCCCTGACGAACCTGGTCGCGATCGAGAGCGGTCGCGAGCGCTACCGCCGCGCCAACCCAGCCCAAAGCGAGGAGCCCAGGAGCGAGCTCAGACGGCAGAGGCTCGGCGATCTGGCTGCAGGCGACGAGCACGGCCCACAGCCACCAGAGGCCCAGGCTCAAGCCGGGTGAGGCGAGCCGGCGGGTGACCATGGGGATCGCGAGGAGCGCGAGCCCACCCAACCAGACCAGCGGCTCCGACGCACCAGCGGACGCGAGGTCGACGTCGCAGGGGCGCCGAATCGGAATCTGCGCAGGGCTGAGTCCCATCAGGGACTGCCCCACCAGGTTCAACCCTGCAAGGGGCGGAACCTCGCCTTGGAGCGCAGCACCATGGCGTGTGAGATCAACGTTCGCTGGCAGCTCCTTGGCCCACCGAACCACCAGCACAGTCGCCGCGGGTACCAGGACAGCGAACAAGCTGGGGAGCTGGACGCGCTGGCCGCGATACTCCGAAGGGGCTAGCCAGGAGGTGAGCCCCAGTATGACCGGAAGCAGCAGCGCAATTGGGTGGGCCAGACATGCCAGCAGGCTGGCGATAAAGATCGCCGCCAGACGGCGACGGTCAGGAGGCTCGTTGCCCTCTCGCCTCCAGGCAAAGACGGTCGTGAGCACCATGAGCGTCCCTGAAGCGAGCAGCCCACGTGTCGCCAGATCTCCAGCCAGGGGAACACTTAAAGGGTGAGCCGCCACGAGCGCGACCGCCAGGACGCGCGCCCACGGCGAGAGCCCCACGACGCAGGAGAGTTGATAGAGCGCACCAAGGAGCGCAACCCAAAGAGCGAGGCTCAGCAGTCGTTCTCCTTGAAGGCTCTCCAGCCCCCAGGAGCCGCTCAGGGGCATCCAGTCCCGCCAGACCGCCACGCCATCGCTGATCCAGCCGCTGGTCGCCTCCGGCCCGAAGAGCTGCTGAGCTGGGGCTGTGAGCCCAGCGTCCCAGAGGGGCCAGCCCGACAGGAGCGCCAGAGCCAGAACGATAAGAATGGGTCGCGATCGCTTCACGGCTTTGGCTAATGCCAAACGGTTGGCCGCCGCGCAAGGCGAAAGCGCCTGAAGCCGGAATCAAACAGTTGTTTCTCCATACGCTTCGCTCCGAATTCGCCCGGGGGGATCAAGCCGCCAAACCGGGTGGCACGCCGGCTCGGCGGCTCAACCGCGTTGAGTATCTCAATACAGTGCGCGACATGTTCGGCTACCGCATGCTCAATCTACCGTTGTCTTTTCCCGTGGACTCCTCCAATGCGGAGTTCGACAC
>CALCNF010000689.1 GCA_937897815.1 uncultured Pseudomonadota bacterium
GCACACCACCGCGAGCCCTGGTTGGGTCGCGCGCCAGGGACGGACGGAGACCCAGGAGAGCTCATGACGGACTCATCAGCGTCAAAGGGGGGGCTGACCCCGGAGGGAGCGAGTCGCTACCGGCACGCGGCGGTAGCCTACTTGGTCTATGGGATCATCTACATGATGGGGGCGGGTCATCTGGGTATGACCGGCGCGACCTCCCGCGCCTCCGAGAGCGGGGCCTGGGTGTGGTACCTCACGGGCGGGCTGTTCGTCCTGCTCTTCCCCTGGCTGATCTCCCGAGGGTTCAAGTGGTTCACGCGCGTCCTCGCGCTCCTGGTATGCGTCCGTATCTACGGGCTGATCACCGTGGCGGCTGGGCCGACGGCGAGCGAGGATCTGCAGCTCGTTGGGGACCTCACGGTGACCAAGTCGATTGGCGCCATACTCTTCGCGGCGGTCGCTCTGGTCACGGTGACCTTCCTGGTCCGCGCCTCGTTCTATAGAGGCGCGTCCAGCGAAGGGGGTACGCCGCAGCCTACGGAAACGGCCAGCTGAAGCAGGTGTTGAGCTGGCTCGGAGGCACCATCCAGGTCGTGTCGATGGGCACCACGGACTTGGTCGGCCAGTGAATGGTGAACACGTCCCAGGTGCGGTCGGTCTTGTCGAGGTAGGTGGGGCCAAAGGTCGCGATGACCTGGCCGTAGCTGAGGACCTCAACGGTGGCGTTCGTCCCGCTAGAGCCTGATCCGAGGTAGGTGTCGTCGAAGTAGTGGACCACGTAGGTGTAGGTCCCGATCACGGGCTCCGAGATGTTGATGTGCTCCGGCCCGTAACCATCCACGTCATCCACGTCGAGGAAGGGATCGTCGAGCCAGTTGTCCGGCAGTCCCCACTCCGGTGACGGGTTGCTGTAGAAGCAGTCGGTCTCGCAGGAGAAGAAGTCGCCTCCCGGGGCGATGAGATGGCTGTCCACGTCCGTCTCGTCCTCGTCCCATGTCAGCTTGATGGTGAGCCCGATCTCCTCAGGAGGAGGCTCAAGACCCACCGCGCTCACGTCCAGCACCACCTTCGGCTCCGCCGGGTCGTCGGTATGGAGCTCGAAGTAGCCTCCATCCGGACCGGCGAGCTTGGGGGTGTAGGAGACGTCGAGAACCAGGGCGGCGCCCGGGAGCAAGGTCTCGGGGAAGGCCGGCATGTTGTCGATCTGGAACTCGTCCGAGAGGGTCCCGAAGAAGCTCTGCGAGCGCACGATGTCGGTCAGAGAGAGGGGCGCTGTTCCGCTGCAGTTTGTGAGCGTCGTCTGCATGACCTTGCTCTGGCCGCGGACGACCTCGCCGAAGTTCAGCTGGGAGGGGTTCAGGTCCGCGCAGGGGTCCGGTGAGGCGACCGTCGCCTTGATGTGGCTCTCCAGGGCGATCTCTACGATGGGCCGCAGGGGATCATTGGTGTGCACCTGCAGCGCTGCTGGGGCGCCCGTGCCCTCCTGAAAACGGACGTGGACCATGGTGCTCTTACCGGGCGCGAGGTCCTTCGGCATCGGGGGGACGAGGACAAGCGAGAAGTCGGAGTCGGCTGGCTCGAAGGTCAGGTCGGTGATCTGCAGGACCTCGCCTCCCACGTTCGCGATCGTGAACTGACGGGTGAGGACCTGGGAGAGCGGCGAGATGTAGCTGAAGATGTGCGACTCCGGATCCACGACCGCGGACGGGTCCCCGGTTGTGCTCGCCGGTGTGTCGGCGAGGCTCGGGACGTCCCACCCGGGGCCGGCGTCCGAGACGAGGTTCACGTCTGGCGTCACGGTCGAGTCGGCCGTGGTCGCGCCCTGGGTGTCCGTAAACGGCGCGGTCCCGCCGTCCGCCAGCGGGAGCCAGCCGGCGTCCGCGTTGGAGGCGCTGCCACCCGAGCTGGAGTCATCGGAGCATGCGGCAATAGCCGCTGCACAGAACGCGAGCGCGCAGATGCGGTTGAAGCTTCTCACGGCGGGTCTCCTTA
>CALCNF010000690.1 GCA_937897815.1 uncultured Pseudomonadota bacterium
ATCATCCGTCTCGCCGAGGTCATGCGCCCGCCGATGATCTACCCGGAGAACATCCCGGTCCAGGACCTGCTTGTGGCCATGAAGCGCGAGCGGATGCACCTGGCGGTCATCGCCTCCGAGTACGGAGGTGTCGCTGGCATCGTGACGCTCGAGGACATCGTCGAGGAGGTCTTCGGCGATATCTATGATGAGCACGACACCGAGCAGGCGCCTATTCGCGCCCTCTCGGACGACACCTGGCTCGTTGAGGGGGTTGTGACCATCAGCGACCTTGAGGACGAGCTCGGCATGGACCTCGAGGATGACGAGGACTATGAGACCGTCGCCGGGCTCCTCATGAAGGCGGCCGGATGCGTCCCGCGGAAGGGCTTCATTCATGAGACCCAGGGTTACTCCTTCGAGGTCCTGCGAACGGACGCGACCCACATCCACGAGATCGCGGTTCGCGCCCTGCCCGAGCCCGTTCCGAGCGAAGAGGCTAAGAGCGTGGACGGCGAGGAGACGGCAGCAGCATGATCGAGCACATGGCGTCGTCCGTTGACCGGGCCGCGGGCTGGGTCTTAGACTCCGTCGAGCGCACGGGCCCCGCGAAGCGGGGAAAGGAGCCGGGGAATGATCACGGCGCCGTGCACCTTGTAGAGAGAAACCGAGTCCACTTCTAATGTCCGACAGCACCCCCGAGAACGACGAACTCGAGACCCTGCAGCAGATGCTGGAGGCCGAGATGCGTGGAACCGCTGAGCCCGTGAAGGCGAGCGAGAAGCCCCCTGAGCCCGCGAAAGCAGAGGCTGAGCCGGACTCACTCGGGAGCCTGCTGGGCGATCTGCTCGCCGAGGCCGAGAAAGAGGTGGAGAGGGAGCGTCCCGGAGACGAGGCAACGACCGCCTCACCCAGGGCCAGAACGGCCAGCGACCGCACGCCGACCCGTGACCTGGAGGCGGCCGGCGCCAACGCATCTACGGCACAGCAGCTCGATGACCTGGCGACGACCCTGCAGGACTTAGACTCCTCAGGCCTGAGGTCCTCGACGGCGGCGAACTCAAATCGCAAGACGATGGTGATCGCCGCGGCCGCCGTGGTGGCCGCCGCCGCGATCTTCGCGTTCGTGACCCAACCCAAACCCGAGATGGCGCTGCCCGACATCAGCCAGCGCGTCGATGACACCCTCTCCAAGGCCTCCTTGAAGTGGCAGGCCCAGGAGGCCAAGCGCCAGGTCGAGGAGGCCCGCAAGCTGGTCGAAGAGGCCAAGAAGGCCGAAGAGGCCGCGAAGCAGCAGGCGGCCGACGCGGCCAAGGCGGCCGACGCGGCCAAGGCGTCAGAGCTGGCCCAGGCGGAGCGCGAGGCCGAGGCGGCTGAGGCTGAAGCTAAGGCGGCTGAAGACGAGACGACGGCTGAGGAAGGCGATTCAGAGAAGGTCGCCGCCAAGGCCAAGAGGGGCAAGAAGGGCAAGCGCACGAAGAAGCGCTCGGGCAAGCGTCGTCGAGGCAAGAAGCTGCGCATCAAGACGAACGTCTTCTAGGGCATGGCGACCGGGACCTCACCTGCGAGTCGATTCGGAGAGCTCCTGGGATCTCACCTTCGGGCCAAGACCCCACTCCTGGTCATCCAGACCGACGAAGAGCGCCGCGCGCTCGAGCGCCTCCAGGCGGCGGCTCGAGAGTCCAAGCGCCCCTTTCACCTGACCCTGGCTGAGAGCCTGGGCGACCAGTGGGAGGTCGCTCTGGAGGGATGGAGCGCCCAGGAGCCAGGCGCGATCCTGGTGGCCGTCGATCTCCACCACCTCGTAAACGAGCATCGCTTCGTTCGAGGCCTCAGGGCCTTGGTATCGACCCTCGAAGAGCGAGGTCAGACCCTGCTGTTCGTCTCCCCCTCGTGGTCCACGCCGCGGGACCTGGAGCGAGACGTGGTCGTGCTCGAGCTGCCGCTCCCGGACGCAGGTAGCCTGCGTCGCCTCGCCGCGGCCGAGGGCCAGCACCGCTCCGTAACCCTCTCCAACGAGGTCCTCGACGGGGCGGTTCGCGCCCTTCAGGGCTTCACCCTTCACGGCGCCCAGCGGGCCCTCCGACGCGCCTTTGAGGTCGAGCCAGGTCTCGCCCAGGACTCCCTGACGAGCCTGCTCGAGGACAAGCGCACGCTGCTCGGTCAGAGCGAAGATCTGGAGATGGTGGACGCGCCGCCCTCCCTCGACGCGGTGGGCGGACTCGACGTGCTCAAGCGATGGCTCGGCGAACGCTCTCAGGCCTTCGGCGAGCGAGCGGCCAGGTTCGGACTACCAGCGCCCAGAGGGCTCCTGCTGGTGGGTGTGCACGGCTGTGGAAAGTCGTTGACGGCGAAGGCCGTAGCCCATCACTGGGATCTGCCATTGGTTCGCTTGGAGTTCGGCGCGCTCTTCGGCGGCGACGGCAGCCCTGAGGCCGCCTTGAGGCGGGTCCAGCGGATCACCTCCGCGATGGCGCCTGTCGTCCTGTGGATCGACGAGATTGATAAGGCCTTCGGCGCCCTCGGGCCAGGAGAGGCCTCAGAGCGCGCCACAGTGGAGCGACTCTTCGCCAGCTTCGTGACCTGGCTTCAGGAGCGACAAGAGCCCGTCTTCGTCGTGGCGACCGCGAACGCTGTCGACCACCTCCCCCCCGAGCTCCTGCGCAAGGGGCGCTTCGACGAGGTCTTCTTCGTCGACCTTCCGAGCGCTCGAGAGCGAGAGCAGATCCTCAAGGTTCACCTCGAGAGGAAGGAGCGCTCCCCGCAGGGCTTCGATCTGCAGCGGCTCGCCGCGGAGGCGGAGTTCTTCACCGGGGCCGAGCTGGAGGCCGTGATCACCTCAGGCCTGTTCAGGGCCTTTCGAGCTGGCAGAGAGCTGACGACCGAGGATCTGCAGGTCGCCATTGAGCAGACGGTGCCCCTGTATCGGATGTACGAGGAGCCGATCAAGGCGCTTCGCGCCTGGGCGAAGACGCGCGCGCGACGCGCCAGCACGGACCTTCGGCTCACAGAGCTCTGGGAGCGGCAGGGCTGATCCCGTCGGCCTCGCGTGAGCGTGCGTGCGCGCGCTGGCGTGCGCACATCCTTGACTCCGGAAACGGAGGCCCCCTAGACTCCGCGGCCTCGACGCCCGAGAGGGAAGGTTGTGAGCGGGACATCCGGTCTGCTCGACCCCCACGAGGTCTGTCGATCCCAAGGAGCGAACATGCATCGTCTGTCACCCCTAAGTTTGGTTCTCATGCTCACCGCGGCCGCCCTCCTGGGCTCGGCCTGCAGCGACAGCGTGGAGACAGCCTCATTCGAGCCCATCGACTCGAGCTTTGAGCTTCAGGACACGGTCACGACGCTCCCGCCCGACGTGGTCGGACCCGAGCCAGGCGCCGGGCCCGCGTTCACCTTCGTGAACGACAGCGGTCAGCCAGCGGTGGGCGACGATGGCGTCGCCTGCGTCCCAGGTAACGGATGCGTCTTCAAGGCCGGCGTGAACAGCAGCCGCACCCTCTCCGTGCTCTACACGGTCGATGGCCTGCCTATCGAGAACGTCCTCGTGAGCTTTGAGATGACGGAGGACTCCAGCGGACAGGCGAGCCTGGTCGCCGGAGCCGTCTACACGAACGCCAACGGCATCGCGACCGGCAAGGTGAAGACCGGGGAGGCTCAGGGCGAGATCCTCGTGCGCGCCTCGGTGAACAGCGACGTCGTGAGCCCCCTGAACTTCGAGGTGGTCATCGAGTCCAAGGTGAACGACACCCTGACCATCTCGGCCACCTACAACGGCCCACGCCCCGTGAGCTACTTCCAGGCCTACCTCTACGAGCAGGACGACAACCTCAAGCCGAACTGCGACGACATCGAGAGCTTGTTCAACAACGGTCAGGCGACGCTGATGAGCCCCATCAAGAAGCTCGTCCCCGTGCCCGAGACCTTCAAGATCAAGAGCTCGGATATGAACCTCGCTGACGGGGAGCTCAGGAGCTACACGGTGGTCGCCATCGGAGTTGAGGCCAACCCCGAGACGGACCCAATTCTGGCCTGGGGATGCGACAACCTGGGCGCGACCCTCCCTCCCATAGGGACTGGCAACGTACAGGTGGAGCTCGTCGATCGACCGCCGTCCTACGCGGGCACCTACAACGTGACGAGCAACTTCAACTTCTTGAGCGCCCTGCCCGATGACGTGGAGCAGATCGTCGGCTTCGTCTTCGACTTCTTCAAGTCCCCAACCGGCGGCCTGCTCAGCCTGGCCTGCACCGTAGACGGCTCGACCCTCGACAGCCTGTGCAACCTGGTCTTCAACGACTCCGACTCCCCGGACATCGAGAACCCGACGCCCCAGGGCGGCCTGATCATCGACATCCTCGACGCGCTCATCGCCGGCTTCACCAAGGAAACGGTCTTCGGCTCTGTCTTCACGACCGGCAAGGACATCTCCAACATCATCACCGACTTCGAGGTCCACGGAACGATCACCTTCGACGTCGAGCCCGGCCCCGACCTCATGTGGACGGCGGACGAGACCGAGGACACCTGGGACTACATCACGGTCCAGTGGACCCTGGACGCGAACTGCGATCCCCTGACCGACCCCGACTGTGGCAATAAGAACTTCTCCTTCGCGGCCATCCAGCCCGATGATCCGGTCATCGTGGGCAACTTCGAGGCGTCGGTGCAGAACTTCTATGAGCTGATCATCAACCCCCATCCGCTCAACGTTCAGTACGGAGCCCTGATCAACGCCGTCATCGAGAAGGTCCTCTTCCCGGTCGCCTTCGGTGAAGGGAACCCGGAGTACCCGGTCGTAGTCGACTCCTACGAGAAGGCGCTGAAGGCCCTCATCGGCGGCGGCTCCGAGTGCCTGCACCCGACCTACCCCCAGACCTGCTGCGAGAAGTTCGCCGAGCAGGTCGCCGGTGGAGGAGGTGGCCAGGCCACCCTGAACGTCCTGAACAACACCTGCGATGGGCTCGTGACCGTCGGCGCGGACTACCTGAGCTCCTACATCTCGTCTCTGGATGCGGACACGGGGGACAACTTCCTGGTCGGCACCGAGGAGAACCACACCTGCTGGCTGGTCGACGCGGACAGCAACATGGTCATCGACGGGATCGGCGGCAAAGAGGATGACATGCTCTGCAAGTGGAACGTGTCCATCTCTCTTCTGGGAGTCGACCTGGTCATCGATGACGCGACCTTCTGGGCCGCGCGCGCCGACTGATCCCTAAGGACCGCCCAGCTGGGTGCGGACGTGGGCCTTGTGCTCTTTGTAGGTGCGGCTAAACACATGGCCGCGCTGCCCGTCCCTGCGCGCGACAAAGAAGAGCAGGTCGTGTCGCTCAGGGGCCAGGACGGCGACCAGGGCGTTGACCCTGGGACTGCAGATCGGACCCGGAGGCAGGGCCCCGGCGCTTGAGTAGGTGTTGTAGGGGTTGGTGCTGTCCTTGCGCTCCCGCGGGGTCGGGGTCTTGCCCACCCGCTCAGGGGAGTACATCAGCGTCGGATCGGTCTGGAGCGGCATCCCCTTGGCCAGACGATTGTAGAAGACGCCAGCGATCTTGGGCGCCTCGCTCGCCAGGCTCGTCTCCTCCTCGACCAGGGAGGCCAGGGTGATGAGCTCGTGGTCCGTCAGCTGCGTCAGCTGCCGTATGGCAAGGTAGTCCGAGCGACGACGCTGGAGCAGCTTGCCCCAGCGCCCCTTGAACTGACCCACCACCCGCTCGACGACCTCGTCGAGCGAGGCGTTGGGGTCGAACCGATGGGTCTCTGGATACAGAAACCCCTCAAGATAGGTCTGCCGCACACCGTCGGGACGGCGCGAACGGGCTGGGCCCGCTGGAAGCCCCAGGGTCTTGATCACGTAGTCTCTGTTGGCCGCGCGGCTGACGAGCTCGCTGGCCCGTCCGAGCCCGGCCGCCTCAATGCGCTGGGCCGCCTCCCAGACCGACTCGCCGGGGATCAACGTCAGGGTGACCTCCTGGGCGACCGCGGGGCGCGTGATGGCCACGGCCAGCTCGACCGCGCTCAGACCCGGAGGGATCTCGTGGGTCCCGGCCTCCACCTGCTGGAGGGCCCCCTCGTAACGCAGATACCAGTAGACGAGGTCAGGTCTGCGAACGATCCCTCGCTCGTGGAGCAGGCCGACGATCTGCTTACCGCCGACCCCTTTGGGGATCTCGATCCGAACCGGCTCGCTCAGGGCGTTCATGGGATAGGTCAGGGAGCCGTTTATCCAGATCCCGACGCCGATCAGACACGCGATGAGGACACCGAGCAGGGCCCTCATGTCTGAGCCCCACCGCCATCGAGGTACTCCTGGAGCAGGATCGCGGCGGCCGCGCTGTCCCGATCGCCTTTATCACGACCTCGGCGACGCCCGCCGTCGGCCGCCTCCAGGGCGAAGTCCGCCGCTACGCTCGTGTAGCGCTCGTCGACACCCACGACCTCGATGCCGCCCACACGCTCAAGCTTCTCGGCGTACTTTCGGGCCCATCGCGCCATCGAGCCCTCCTGGCCATCGAGGGTGTATGGGATCCCGACGATGATGCGCTCGACCTCGTGGGTCTTCGCCACCTCGACGACGCGCTCGATCTGGGCGCGCTTGTCCTTCTCGTGGAGGGTGGTGAGGGGGCTGGCGAGCGTCCCGGTCGGATCGCTGAGCGCGAGCCCAATCCGGGCCTCACCCCAATCGACACTCAGGATACGCACGCGCGATCAGGCCGAGAACTCGACGAGATCATCGGAGACCGCGAACGGCGCACCGGTCACCTCGCGAATCCCCTCAACGGTCTCGCCCGGAGCGATCTCACGCAAGACGAGCCCGCGGGAACCGTCCTCGCCCTCGACCACGTCAAACCAGCCTCGGTCCGTCACGACGGCGTCCACGCAGCGCTGACCGGTCAGAGGGAGCGTGCACGCCTCCAGGATCTTCGGGTCGCCGTGCTTGGAGCAGTGCGTCATCGTCACGATCACCCGGCGCGCTCCCGCGACCAGGTCCATCGCGCCGCCCATGCCCTTGACCATCTTTCCGGGGATCATCCAGTTGGCGAGATCTCCGGAGGCGCTGACCTGCATCGCCCCCAGGATCGCCAGGTCGATGTGCCCACCACGAATCATGGCGAAGGAGTCGGCGCTCGAGAAGAAGCTCGAGCCAGGGATCGTCGTGACGGTCTGCTTGCCCGCGTTGATGAGATCCGGGTCCTCATCTCCCTCGTAAGGGAAGGGCCCGATGCCCAGGAGCCCGTTTTCGCTCTGGAGCACGACCTCGACCCCGTCCGGGATGTGGTTGGCCACCAGGGTCGGCATACCGATGCCCAGGTTCACGTAGAAGCCGTCTTCCAGCTCTCGGGCGACCCGGGCCACCATCTGATCACGTGTCAGCGCCATGATTAGGCCTCCCTCGGCGTGAGCGTCAGCTGCTCGATTGGCTTCTCATAGCCCGCGCCCTTGAGGATCCGTTGGACGTAGATTCCGGGCGTGTGAATGCTGTCGGGATCCAGCTCCCCAGCCTCGACGAGCTCCTCGACCTCGGCGATGGTCACGCGCCCAGCGGTGGCCATCATAGGGTTGAAGTTCCGAGCCGACTTTCGAAAGACCAGGTTGCCGTGGGTGTCACCCTTCCAGGCCTTCACGATGGAGACGTCCGCCGTGAGCCCGAGCTCCATGACGCAAGGCACGCCCCCGAAGTCACGGACCTCCTTGCCCTCGCTGACGACGGTCCCCACCGCCGTCGGCGTGAAGAACGCGCGAATCCCGGCGCCTCCCGCTCGAATGCGCTCCGCGAGGGTGCCCTGAGGGACGAGCTCTACCTCCAGCTCGCCCGAGAGGTACTGGCGCTCGAACTCCTTGTTCTCGCCCACATAGCTGGAGATCATCTTGCTGATCTGGCGACGCTGAAGGAGCACGCCCAGACCCTTCTCATCGGTGCCGCAGTTGTTGCTCACCACGGTCAGACCCGTCGTGCCGCGCTCGGCGATCGCCGTGATCAGATTCTCGGGGTTTCCGCAGAGGCCGAAGCCGCCGCTCATCACGACCGCGCCGTCCTCCAGATCAAAGAGGGCCGCGGTCGCGGACTCGTATACCTTGTTCACGATGTGCTCCGTGGACCCGCAGGCCCCACTGTTTTTCAGGTCTCTAGGGCTCTTCGTGCGAGTTGCACTGGCTCAGACCCTGGTCGGTGACCTGACACACGTAAACGTGTGAGGCGACCGGAAAGAAGAGGAAGTAATCGGTCCGGGTGAGCACGGCCTTCCCGTGTTGATCCATTGCGACCGCGCTGTAGGCGCATCCGGTCGCGAACAGCGCCAGAACGGCGAGGGCGACGAGGGCCATACGA
>CALCNF010000691.1 GCA_937897815.1 uncultured Pseudomonadota bacterium
CGAGGATCGCCGAGGCCTGGACTCCGGGCGCGACGATGTCGGTGTCGCCAATGGGGCTCATGGTGACCGTCGTCGGGGAGTCCGGAAGACGCGTCGGCCCGAGGAGGCGGTTCCAGTAGATCCGGTTCTCCTTCTGCCAGCTGGCGACCGCGAGCTCCAGGTCTCCATCACCGTCGAGATCGGCCCAGGCGACGCTGTGGGAGCCCTCGGCCTCGGTGGTCGCGAACATCCGCGTGAGGAAGCCGTTCTGATTCTCAAAGACGTGGTTGTGGCCCCCGGTCGCGTTGGCGACAGCCAGGTCGAGATCCCCATCCCCGTCCACGTCGGCCCAGGCCAGATCCGTGCTGTTGTCCGACTCCTTGGAGGACCAGATCACCTCGTAGGTCGCCCCGTCAGCGTCGTACAGATGGTTCGGCTGATTCTCGTTGGCGCTCATGAGGTCCAGGTCGCCGTCACCGTCGACGTCTGCCCAGGCCACGTCCCGCGTGTCGCTCGAGTCAAACGAGACCCAACCGAGATCGAAGCCGAACCCGTTGTTGATGTAGACGCTGTTCGGTCCGCCGAAGTTTGCCGCGGCGAAGTCGAGATCCCCATCGCCATCTGCGTCCGCCCACTCAACGCTGCGGGTGTCGAAGGTCTCTATGGTCTGCCAGGTGAGCACCAGGTTGCCTCCGATATTGGTGTAGAGGCGGTTGGGGCCATCCTTGGTGGCCGCGAGGAGATCGAGAGAGCCGTCGCGGTTCCAGTCCCCCCAAGCGAGCTTCTGGGTGTCGTCCGACTCGGCCGAGAGCCAGGTCGAGACCAGCGATCCTCCGGTGTTCTTGTAAAGACGGTTGGGCTGATTGCGATTGCCGACCGCCAGATCCAGATCCCCGTCTCCATCGACGTCGCCCCAGACCAGCGAGACCGTCGCCTCCTGCTCGGTCGAGGACCATGCGAGGCTCAAGATGCCGTTGACGTTGTTGTAGATCCTGTTGGGCTGGTTCTGGTTTCCGACCGCCAGATCCAGATCCCCATCTCCGTCCCAGTCCCCCCAGGCCAGCGCTCGCGAGTTGTCCTTGAGCGTCGTCGACCAGGACGCGGTCGACCCCAGAGTTGAGGTCGAAACGTCATAGATGCGGTTGCTCTCCTGGCTGTCGTTCGCCGTGGCGATGGCGAACGTGCCATCCCCGTTCCAGTCGCCCCAGGCCAGGTGACGGGTGGAGTCCACCTCAGGGCTCTCCCAGGCCAGCTCAAATCCCGTACCCGTGTTCTCGTAGACCTCATTGGGCTGCTGGTAGTTGCCGACCGCCAGGTCCAGATCTCCATCGTGGTCCCAATCGGCGAACGCGACCGCCCGGCTCTCCTTGGTGTCCTCGGAGGTCCAGTAGGAGATGAAGGAGCCTTCGGAGTTTCGCCAGACCTCGTTGGCTCCACCGACCACGGCGATGGCGAGGTCCAGATCCCCGTCTCCGTCCACGTCGCCCCAGGCGATGGATCGGCTCTCCGTGTTCGACTGGGACTCCCAGATCACGTTCATCTGCCCCTGGTTGGTCGAGTAGACGCGGTCTGGCGCGTTGTGGTTGGCCACCGCCAGATCCAGGGAGCCCGAGTCGTCATAATCCCCCCAGGCGACCGACCAACTGTCGTCGTTCTCGCTCGACGCCCACGCGAAGGTCAGATCGCCTCCGGTGTTCCCGTAGATCCGGTTCTTCTGCTTGTTGTCGTTGGCGACCGCGAGGTCGAGGAGGCCATCGCCATTCCAATCGCCCCAGGCCAGGTGCCGCGTCGAGTCGGTCTGAGAAGAGGACCAGGCCAGCTGCAGATCCCCGCCCGTGTTCTCATAGACGTGATTGGGCTGGTTGCGGTTGCCCACGGCCAGATCGAGATCCCCGTCGTTGTCCCAGTCGCCCCAGGACACGCTCCAGGTCGCCTCCTCCTCCTCAGAGGACCAGACCAGCACCAGACCTCCGCCGACGTTCTCATAGACGTGATTGGCGGCGTCTCGGTTACCGACGGCCAGATCGAGATCTCCGTCCATATCCCAATCGCCCCAGGAGACCGACCAGCTATCCATGGCCTCCTCGCTCGACCAGGTCGCGCCCTTGGTCACACACACGACCGTATCCGACTCCTCGCTGGCCTCGGCGTCGTAGCATGAGAGAGGTGTGCACTCCGCGTGGACCATGCAGTGGTCCTGACACACACCCACCTGGCAGGTCTTGGACGGTCCACACACCAGGCCGTTCTCTACGGGAGCATGCTCACAGGCGCCCTCCGTGCAGGAGTCAAAGGTACAGTTGTTGGAATCATCACAGCTCTTGGGGCCGCCCGAGTAGCAGGCTCCTGAGACGCACGTGTCGCCCTCTGTGCAGGGATCTCCGTCCTCGCAGGGCTGGAAGTTGAACTGGACCGTGCAGCCCCCCTCGACGTCGTCGTCGCACAGATTCGTCGTGCACGGATCGTCGTCTGAGCAGACCAGGGGCTCTCCCTCCACGCAGCCCGTCTCGGCGCTGCAGGTCTCCACTCCATTGCAGGGCTTCAGATCGTCGCAGGCGCCATCATCGGGGACGTGGGTGACGCCCTCCACCTCATCGCATTCGTCGACGGTGCAGGGGTTGTCGTCATCCAGCTGAAGCTCCGCACCAGCGACACATCCCACAGCCTGGTCACAGACCTCCGCTCCATCGCAGAAGATCCCGTTAGAGCACACCTCGTGATTGGGCTCATGGAGCACCATATCTGTGGCCTCATCACAGCTATCGATGGTGCACTCCACGCCATCATCAACCTCGGGGACGTCGGTCGCGACGCAGCCCTGCTCCAGGTCGCACGACTCGACGCCATCGCACCAGAGGTCATTGACGCACAGGATGTGGTCGGGCTCGTGAAGGACCAGGTCCTTCTCCTCATCGCAGGTGTCGATGGTGCAATCCAGACCGTCACTCAGGACAGGGGGCTGACCCGCCACGCAGCCAGAGGCCAGATTACAGAACTCATCGCCCGTGCAGAACAGGCCGTCGTCACAGGCGGCGTGGTCGGGCAGAGGCGTAAGCTCCTGGGCCTCCTCATCACAGACGGTGACCACGCAGTCGGACACGCCCGGCGCCTGGGGAGGATCACCAGGGAGGCATCCGCCCTCCGCGTCGCAGGTCTCTACGCCGTTGCAAAATACGCCATCATCACAGCCAGGGGTGACCCCGACGCACAGGCCTTGCGTGCAGACCTCGGCCTCGGTGCAGGCATCTCCATCGTCGCAGGTGACGCCCTCGGTGCTCTCGGTCTCGTAGACACAACCGATCTCGGAATCGCAGCTGTCGACCGTGCAGGCGTTCTCATCCTCGCACGTGACCTCGGTTCCAGCGCACGCGCCGGCGGAGCACGCTCCCCCGGTCGTGCACGCGTCGCCGTCGTCGCACGGGTCGCCCTCCATGGCCGGGTCGGCCTCGAAGCGACACTCTCCGGTCGCCTCGTCACAGCTGTCGACGGTGCACACGATGGCGTCATCGCAGATCTTGGGCGTGCCGCCGCAGGCGCCAAACTCACAGCTGTCGTTTTCCGTACAGGGATCCCCGTCATCACAGGGGTCACCGTTGATCACCCCCACGCAGTTGTCGGTCAGGGGCGCGTCCTCGGGCGCCACGTCCTCGGCGACGTCGGGGATCGGTGTCGCCACGTCCTCCTCGACCTCCTCAAGGGCGTCGCCTGCTGTGTCGGTCGTCTCTCCCTCAACGTCGTCGACCGTCGCGTCAGGGATGACGACCGCGTCGGGCTCTGGGGCCACCGCCGGTTCTGACTCACCGCAAGCCGCGCACAGGACTGAGACAAAGAGCGCCAGGGCAATCGCGCGCACACGTACCTCCAAGGATCACGGCGGAACGATAACGCAGGCGGACGTTCGCCTCAATCAGAGGCACGACAGCGCCACGAGCGATGGTTCGAGGGGCCAAGGCCTCCTAAAAGCGCAGTCCCACCGACACGCGAGGATCACCCGTGCGGGGATCGAGAGTGACGCCCGCGTTCATCCCCTGACCGTACTTGTAGCGAACGCGCTGACGCTTCCTCTCGATGACGGTGATCCCATGGAGAAAGTCGTAGACATAGGACCCGAGCAGCGTCGCCACGCCCAGGCCGATCAAGGCTCCGTGGCCGTTGTCCTCGAACTCCTTGCTCAGGGGACGAAGCTCGAACTGGGTCGTGACCTCGTCGCCGACCCGGGTGCTTCCGGTCGGAACGCGCTCGTAGCGCTGATCGCCAATATCCGTCGTCTGAAAGTCGGAGTCGGCCCACTCACCGGTCTCCTCCGCCATGGAGGCGCCCGCGATGATCATGCCGATTCCGGCGGCGACCGTGCCGACCAGGATCCAGCCGGTGCGCTCTTCACCGGCGTAGAAGTGCCAGCCCCCGGGAATCCCCCCGTAGAGCATCCCCTGAAAGACATTACGGTTCATGTCCTCGTACTCCTCAAAGCTCATCTTCGAGGGCACAGGATGTAGGGGCGTCTCCCGAAGCGTGTCGCCGATGGGCACCGGGACGATCACAGCCGGGTCGGCGCTCACGGAAGGCGCCCAGGCGATGAGCAAACTCAAAAAGGCCACGAAAGAGGCCAACGTTCGAGTGGAGCGGAACATGTGGATGACTCCTCTGGAGTGAGCAAAGCGGTCTCAAGTTGATGCGGTCGCACATCGGCGAGCGACGAGCGGTCACTGGTGTACCAAGAAGCCAAGCCCGAACCAAGGGTGGGACCCAGTGCAGCGCGCTCAGCCCGTGGCGGTCTGAACGATGCGCTTGACCCGCTGGCGCATGCGGTGACGGTCTCGAACCGCGCTCAAGCCCCGCTGGGCGATCGCCTCCCGCTCTTCGGGGTTCTCAAGATAATAGGCGACCTTCTCCTCCAGATCCTCTGGCGTACGCCACGACACGAGCTCGACGCCAAGCTCGAAGCTCGAAGCCAAGGCCTCGCTGTGCTCCGCCAGGAGGAACCCGCCGCAAGCGAGCACATCGAAGACCCGCATGGTGATGATGTCGCTCTGGTAGATCCGACCGATGTCGATCTGCACCTGGGCGGCCGCGTAGATCTTGGTGAGCTCGTCTCCGTGCGCAGCACGGCCGCGGTAAGAGACCCCGTGAGCCTCCAGAGCCTGCCAGCCCGGATCGCCCCAGACGTGGGCGTCGAACCGCGCCAGCCGCCTCATCATGTCCAGGCGCTTGTCGCGCGCGGCGATCTCCGCCAGCCAGTTCGTGATATCCAGCTCGGGCCGTCGCTCTGCCATAGCGGCCATAAAGCCGCCCAGACGCTCGCGCATCAGGGTGTCCACCATGTAACGACAGGGCTCGGCGCGCTGCGCGGCCAAGATCTCGTCCATGATCAG
>CALCNF010000692.1 GCA_937897815.1 uncultured Pseudomonadota bacterium
ACGCAGTCCACGTTCCAGCGCATGGCGTTCGGTGACCCGCAGGCCAACTTGGCTGAGTGCGCGATTCACGGTTCTGCAGCGTTCTACGTCGAGCGCGAGACCGAATAAGACTGCACGCATCCCCACGCGGGGGTGACCAGGTCTGAGAAAAGCAGGAGGCGGTCCCTAACGGGGCCGCCTCTTGTGTTTGTGGAGGGGACCTCATGACTGTCGGCAACCTGATCAAGAGCGTGGGGGCTCTGGTATGCGGGCTGGCCGTGGGGATGTGCGTGAACATGGCGCTCATCCAGCTCAACATGACCGTCCTCTACCCCATGCCCGCTGGCGTGGACATGAATGACCCGGTGGCCTTTGCTGCCTTCATTTAGGGTCTACCTGCGAAGGCGTTCGTAGGGGCCCGGATCGCCGCGCGATTGGCGCCGACGAGCCCCATGCTCCTGGCCATGGTCATCGGAGCGCTCTCGCTCCTGGGAGGCGTCCTGGCTATGGCCATGATCCCTGGCCCGGCCTGGTTGGCGGTCGAGCTCCCGCTCTACCTGGTGGTCGCTTGGCTCGCGGGTCGGCGAGAGGTTCAGCGGCGCGCCCTTCGCCCCTAGGCCTCCTTGGGGGCCTTGTGGGCTTGTCGGGGGACCCAGAAACACAAACGCCCAGCCCCGGCGAACCGGAGCTGGGCGTCTGGAGTTCAACGACTCTCAGGGAGCGCTACCTCTTGAGGCAGCGCTTACCCTTCGGGTTGGAGATCTGGTACTTCTTTCCGCCCTTGGCGAAGCACTTGGCGCAGTTGGACCGGTCGTAGTCCTTCTTGAAGTTGAAGCACGCCTTGGCCTTGGTGATCGCGGCCGGGGCGGCCGTCTCACATCGCTTACCCTTGGGATTTCCGATCTTGTAGATGCGCTTTCCGCCCTTGGCGAAGCACTTGGCGCAGTTGGATCGGTCGTAGTCCTTGGCGAAGCTCATGCACTGCTTGGCCACGACCACGATCGCGGGATCGCGCTTCGGCGGGGCCACAGCCTCGCATCGCTTACCCGCGGGGTTTCCGATCTTGTAGACGCGCTTTCCGCCCTTGGCGAAGCACTTGGCGCAGTTGGATCGGTCATAGTCCTTGGCGAAGCTCATGCACTGCTTGGCCACCACGACGATCTTGGGATCGGGCTTGGGGGCCGGCGTCCACTTCTGGCAGCGTTTTCCCTTGCCGGCGGAGGTGTCGTACTGCTTCTTTCCACCCTTGGCGAAGCACTTGGCGCAGTTGTTGCGGTCGTACTCCTTCTTGTAGTCGAAGCACTGCTTGGCGGTGCGCGCCTTACCGTCTCGGTCGAGCGCGGCCTGGGCGTCTACGGGGGTAAAGGTAAAGACCAGGCCGACGGCCAGGGCGAGGATGGGGGCGAATGCCTTCATTGATGATCTCCTGAGGGAGTTTGAGGATTGAAAGGTTTGAGGGAAAAAGGTTCTAGCGGTTGTCGCGCTCTTCGCGCATCACGCGGTCGAGGTCGCGGTGTTCTTCTTTGTATCGCTCGCGCATGGCGGGTCGTCCGTCAGGCTGAGCGGGACGGACCTGGGGACCACCGCAGGCCACGAGAGTGCCCGCGGTGAGGGTCAAGGTCGCCCCGATGGCGAGGGCAAGCGATAGATGGATGAGCTTCTTCAAAGCGTCCTCCCAGACGTCAGATGTTAAGCTAGATCAACTCTTGCGGATCCGGCAATCCCACCCGGAGTAGATGTACGAATCAGCGAGGGTTTTATTCACTCTTTTCTTGGGGCTCGCTCGCCTGGACGGCCACGGCCCAGTAGCCCTGCTCTTCTCGGGCCTCGATCCAGTAGCCTTCAAGCTCTCGAGCGAAGATCGGTTTGCTTGAGCGGCACTGCATGGCGCGCTCTCGAAGCTCGGAGCTTCCACCGTCGTTGTCGACCTCGATCGACATGTGGATCTGGAGCTCGTACTGCACCGCCCCGTCCCGCATGATGGAGAACTTCCGCGTGACGACCTGCCCGCGGCCTCGGGCCTCAAGCCCGAGCAGCTGGCGCTGTTTCCACTCCGGGATGGCCTCGGTGTCGGTCTGGTCCACGTGATCGCGTGCGCGCTGAGCGGCCGTGTGCCCCACGACCTGCTCACCGTAGATCTTCACCTGCGCGGCGCATTCGATGTCGGGGCTGACTCGGAAGCCAGAGACCTCACGCATCACCGCCAGGGTCTGCGCCTCGCCGCCCGAGTCCAGGTCCTTGGTCTGCGACTGAAGGGCGTGGCTGTGCTTGCCCACGCCGCGCTTTTCGACGACCTCGGCGGGCTCCTTGGCGCGGTTGCGAAACAGATCCAGGATCGCCAGCCAACTGGCCGTCTCCAGAGGCAGGGCGATCGACAGCCCTGCGCGGCCGGTCACGACCTTCTGCTGCAGCCCATCCCGGGTGACGGAGCTGGTGATGAGCCGCCCCTTCGCCGCCGGGTGCAACCCCTCGCCCCCGATCTGCACCGTGTCGCCCAGGAGCCTGGCGTCGACGTGGTAGTAGCTCTCCTCCTGCTCGGCCGTAGCCACGGGCCACGGCGCTGAGGGATCACGGGGCTCCAGATTCCAGCGATCGATGAAGGAGCGCTGGGTCGACTCGCCTGTCTGGGAGAGCTCAGCCGTCACGGTGTGCGTCACGGCCGTCTCTTCGACGACCTCTGTTTGCACCGGGGGCGGCACGGTAGCGCATCCGGCCATCAGGCCCAGCAGCGTCATGGCCATGCTACCCATCAGGCGCTCTAGTCGAGATCCGAGCATCGATTCCTGGCTCCATACAAGCGCGCCCCGACAGTCCTCGAGGGTCTGCCGGGGCGCGTTCTTGAACATCAAGAAGGTTGGACCTTACTCGCCCTTGATCTTGGCGAGCTGCGCGTCCAGGTCCGCGAACTCGGCCTGCGAGCGCTTCTTGAGCGCCTCACGGGCCTTGCCGTCCAGCTCGTTCATCTTGTCGAAGGCGTCCGCGAAGGTCGCCGGGTCGAGGCAGACGTTCACGTACATCTCCGAGCCGACGAGCTTGGAGTTGGCGACGCGGGTGCCCACCAGGGTCTGGTCGACGATCTGACGGCCAACGGAGGTCACGAGCTCCTCGGAGAACTCCTTGCCCTCGGCCTCACCCATAGCGGCGTAGTCCTTGACCATGCCCTGGACCTTGGCCTTCAGCTGTGCGGCCAGGTCACGACGGGCTCGGGAGGTCGCGGCCTCCTTGGTGAGGTTGCGGTTGCCTCGGTGCTTGGCCGATCCGACGCCACATCCAGCGATGGGGTTGTCGTACCAGCCCGGAGCGCCGGGGAAGGTGGTCTCAGCGGGAGCCGCGCCACCACAAGCGACGAGGAAACCGAGAGAGAGAAGGGCCGAAGCCTTAAGGAACATGCGAATCATGGAAAACTCCTGAGTGTGCTTACCAGCGGTTGATTCTTTGGAACATAGAGGTGATTGCGTCCTCGATTGCTTTTTCGGGGGAGTCGGCGAGGACGCCAGTCTTTCCCTTGCGGTCAAAGACCGTCCCCCCCTTGCCTTGAACTGTGATCTGCCAGCGCAGCGGTTGTGTGTACTTGGTTCCGACGTTCACCGAGGTCTCAATATTCATTCGAATGATCGATTCCAGGTGTGCACCCCGCTTTACCACGTCTGCGCCGAATTTTTGAGCGAGCCAGGCGCCGACACCTTCGGAGATGCGATCCCCCTGGGCTCCCTTCACGCCGACGACCTTCATAGAGACCTTCGCCGGGCCCTGGGTCGTCATGGACCACCGGGCGCGAGGAGACTCACTGATCTTTCCAAGGACGTCACTATTTCGAATCGCTGAGAGATCGTGTCGCAGGGCGAGCTGAACCTCTCCCTTCCCGTAGGTGTGCGCGACGCGCATCTCCACGAGCCCCGCTCCGTCGGTCGCCGTGGTGTTCGGCGCGCTCGCGAGACCGTTCGATACGTCTACGACCATGGAGGCGTTCGTCACCGGTACGCCCTGGCAGGTGACCTTGAGCGCCACGTTGCCTGGCTTCATGGGTTGGGGCAGCTTGCCGCCGCTCGTCGCGCTCACCTCGAGGCACTCGACCAGGAGCGAGACGGCGTTCTTGAGCTGTCGGTAGGGCTTGAGCCACTGAGACTTCAGCTCGCGCCCCATGCGCGTGCGACCGATGGCTGTGATGTCCACGAGGACGTTCACCACGGTCGTGATGTCGGATTGGTCGAGCTTACCTGAGTCCATGGCGCCCGTGAGCTTCTCGGTCGCCTCGGTGATGGACTCCAGGACCGACTCGACGATGGCGCGCTTCTTCGCCTGGAGCGCGGCCATATCAAAGGAGGCCAGCACGTAGGTGCGCTTGCTCTTCTTATCGACGTACTGATCGACGATGCGCACGTCTTCTAAGACGGCGCGCACCAGCATGCGCGTGGTGGAGCTCAGGTTCTCCGAGCCCGAGACGGTCTCCTTGCCTCCTGAGAGCTCGACGCGCTGGTTCGTCTCCTCCTCCATCTCGGAGTGGATGGACGCCTTGACCTGGCCGGCGCACATGTCCATGGCCTTCGCGAAGGCCTGCTTGGCGTCAGCGCCCTCTCCCACGCCGTAGATCATGCCCTTGCCCACCGGGGGACGGTCGATCCAGTCGGGCGGGCTCGAGTGGGCCTTGGTCGGCGGCGCCTCGAGCACCTCGACCTGCTTGGGCGTGGGCGCTACGGCCGCCGCCTTGGGCCTGGGCTTGGCCTTCGGACGTCCGGCGCACAGCTGGCGCTCCTTCTTGGACACCCGCTCGCCCAGGGCGATGGCCATGTCGATCGACGCGCACGAGGCGCGCGAGCGCAGGCCGTCAAAGGCGCGGGCTCGGGCGGAAGCGGAGGTGGCCGATGAGCCCCCCCCGCCCGCCGAGCTGACGCGCATGGATCCGGTGACGGAGGCCGCGCCGTGGACCGTCTTGGTCTGCGCGGGCGCGCTCGTGGCGCAGCCCGTCATCAACGGCGAGAGCGCCAGGGCGCTCAAGAGCGAGATCGTCTTCACTGGATTCATGCGAATTCTCCTTCGATCCTTAGATCGTGTAGAGGATGTGGACCCCGGCGAAGATGCCGGTCTCCGGCTTGAGCTCTGCCTCATCGCCGAGCTCTTGCTCCTCACCATTCACGCTGACGGTCGGCGCCGCGATTCCGAAGTGGAAGCCACCCTGGGCGCGCAGCAGGAAGCGCGGTGAGAGCTGCATGCCGACCGCGGCCAGGCCCTCTCCACCGTAGGAGAGGATCCCCAGATCCGTGTCGCCGATCGAGTCGAGCAGGTAGTAGCTGGCGCTCAGGCCCGCTCCGAGCTCGACGAAGAGGGCGCGGAAGTAGATGCGCTTGAGAATACCGAGCGAGGCGCGCGCGAACGGCACCGTGTCTGCCGGCTCATCGCCGAGAAACTCAATCAGCTCCTTCGGGTTCACACCGAAGCCCTCCTCGAAGAGCGCGTCCAGGTTCTCTCGCGGCGCCAGGCCGTAGGAGACGTAGGCGAACTGATGGACCTCAGAGAGGCCCAGGTAACGACCGCCGTTGTACTCAGCGAGGAAAGAGACGCCCATGGCGCCGTTGGGGTCGTCACCGGCGACGCTCGGCATGATGCCGCCGCCCATGCCGACGTTGAGGTGCATGGTGGGCATCTCCCACATGGTCATGCTCGCCTTGGGGCTCCCCAGGATGATCTGGGACTCCATGGGCTTGATCTCAACCTTCTCGCCTCCTGACTGCTTCTCGCTGAGGCTCGGCGTGAGGGTGCAGCCGTCGTAGCGCTTACGGGCCTTGACGAAGCCGACCTTCTTCTCGCCCTCGCTGGAGTTGAAGACCACGTGGAAGGGCAGGTCCTGCTCAACCACGTCCTTGGCGAGGCACGAGTAGGCGCTTCCGCCCTTCACGGCCACGATGGGCGCCGAGATCTGGAACTCCTTGATGTCGCGAAGCTGGCGGCTCATCCAGCGACCCGCCCAGGTGCTCGCGTTGCTCAGGGCGCTCTTCTTGGCCCGGGCCTGGGGGTTGGTCTTCGTGATGGTGCTCGAGCTGGTCCAGCTCGCCGTCTTGGTGACCGCGCCGCCCTTTCCGAACGCCGTGTCGGTCGTGTAGGCCAGGGAGCCCGAGGACTGGTCGGCCTTGAACTTGTAGGCCGTGAACTTGCCGCTCACCTTGCACTGCATCGAGGGCTTGCCCTTCTTGGGCTTCACCAGCTTGCAGTTGTGGCTCACGTTCAGGTCGTACATGAAGACCTGGCTGCAGCGCTCCATCTTGGCCTTCAGGGTGACGATGGCGTCGCCCGTCTCTCCGTCGACCTCGTCGCGCTTGGTCTGGGTGTCCTTGATGGCCTGCTCGCACCAGGCGTTCACCGAAGCGTGGTTCGGGTCGTTGGTGCTGAGCGAGGTGTTGAAGCGCCCGAGCCCGAGCTCGAAGACGTAGGACTTCATGTTGGCCGCGTCCAGGCTGCTCGAGACCTTGTCCTTGAGCATCAGCTTCTGCTCGCTGACCTTGGAGTACTTGTCGTAGTCGATCTCGACGTCTTCGGCGATGGCCGGCGAGGCCATGGCCATCGCGAGGCCAATCGATAGAAGTGTTCGTGTGTAGTTCATGGTTCCCCCTCCGTGGTGGTTGTGGGGCTCCCGCTCACCGCACTGTGACGGACGCGGTGAACGGGAGCGTATTCAAAATCAGTTGATGATCTGGATGATGTTCAGGGTCTTGTTGGTGATGATCTGCTGAGCCGTGAAGCCCTCTTCCTCCAGCGCCTCAGTGAGGTAGTCGCCGAAGTCTGAGCGGGCCTTGGCCGGCATGGTGTAGTGCCCGGAGATCGTCTGACCCGTGCTCAGGCCCTTCTCCCACTCGCAGGTGTCATTGCACTCGTCGATGTACTCATTGAGGTTCTTCATGAGCTTACGAAGGCGTCGCTTCACCTTGGAGCTTGAGAAGTCGCCGCGGAAGACCACCTTGGCCTTCACGCCCTCCTTGGCCATGATCGACCAGTAGCCCTGGATCTGCTCGAGGATCTTCGGCATCGCCCGACCCACGGCCTGGCTGGTCGCGTTGCCCTTCTGCGCCGACGCGAGCTGGTTGGACTTGCCGACCTTGGTCGCGAGCTGCTTGCCCGAGGCGACCTCGTAGGCCTTGAGGTTCACCTCGACCTGGTAGCCGCCACCGGCGGTCGACTCCGTGAGCCCGTGCATCACATAGATGTCGGCGCCCGCGAGCTGCGCCAGGGCGGCGACGGGGTCCTGTCCGAGTCCCTCGACGTTGATCATGGCGTCCTGGGTGCGCTGCGCCTCGGTCACGCCTTCGCGGCTCACGATGTCCCACTGGTTCTTGGTGAACCACTCGCCGACCTTGTCGCTCGTGACGTCGTTGCTCACGACGGCCGAGCGGGCCTCGTCGAGCTTGTCCTGAAGCTGGTCGAGCTTGCCCTGCTCCTTCCAAAGGCGCGCCTCAAGAGGTCCGAAGCGCTTCATGAAGGTCTTGCAGTTGTCGCTGGCCTTGATGGCCTTGGACGAGAACTTGGACTTGGAGGAGCGGTCGATCTGCGTCTCCTTGTTCGCCTTCACGTTGTTCTGTCGCGAGGAGGCGCTCGCCGAAGAGGCGCTCGAGGAGGAGGACGAAGACGCTCGTCCCGACACGGCGGCGCCGTGCTGGGTTCGAACACCCGCGGCGCGCTGAGACGAGCTTGAGCTGCTGTTGCGGTTGCTCCGTGAGGCGGAGCTGGCTCGCGAGGTGTCGCTGAACGAAGAGGAGCTCCGGGACTTGTCCGAGGTCTCGGTCTCGGCGTCGACCGTGACCTGGGTCGCGATCATGCAGCCGGCGTCGATGACCTGCTTCTGGAACTTGTTCACGTCCTGCTTGGCGGCATCGACCTTCTCTGCCTGGGCCTTGATGCGCTTGGGCAGCTCACAGAGCGGGCCCGTCGTGTTGCCGCGCGAGCAGTCACCCTGGTCGAACACGACCATGATCTCGGGCCGACCGACGCTCTTCGCG
The DNA here is from genome assembly GCA_937897815.1 of uncultured Pseudomonadota bacterium. Taxonomy (GTDB): domain Bacteria; phylum Myxococcota_A; class UBA9042; order PHBI01; family CALCNF01; genus CALCNF01. The sequence continues at coordinate 7,965 of CALCNF010000692.1, forward strand.
AGGGCGCGGCTGCCGGTGATGACCTCGTTCTCGAGGAGGTGACGCTTGAGGTCCGTGACGTTGATCTTGATCATCAGCGAGAGCGTGGCGCTCTGGCCGTCCGGGGTGAAGCCTCGCTTGAAGATCTTCCCGTGGGTCGCCATGGGCATGGTGGCCAGGAGGTTCCGCTTCACGTAGTCGCCCGCGTTCGTCTTCTGCTGCGGGTCACCGGCCATCTCCTTGGCGGCGTAGACGAGCGCCTGGATGGTCGCGGCCTTCTTGGCTGCGGCCTCATCGGCGCCGGCCGCGCCCTCGACCCGATACTGGGACGAGTCGCTGTCGAGCTGGGAGTGGAGGCGCACGTTGGCGGCCGTAGTGGGCTGAGGCGGCGCGCCACCGCACGCGGCGAGCGTGAGCGCAGCGGCGCCACACAGGGCAATCGAGAGCTTCTTCATCACAGGACTCCTAAGTGGTCGTTTCTCTGATCGAGGAAAGGGCTAAGACGTGGTGAATCGAGGGCGTCCACGTCCAAAGAAATAGGGGGTATCAGGACACCGTTCATAGCACCCTGATGTCTTGATGCAAGGGCACCTGAGCACCTTTTTCGCCTCATCGTGGCCCTCCTTCGGTTCGCGTCACATTCGAGCCCTTCCGACGCCTCGTCTCGCTCCCTATTCAATTCTCTCTCGATCTAAGCGCGCTGCCCTGAGGCCATTGACAGGTGCACCGTGGACCAAGGAATGTCGGGGCGATGAATCACGACGCGGGACACGCCAAGGGAGAGAAGGCCATGGAGGACGCTACACGCACCGAGCTGGAGGCCGCCGCGTTTCGGCGGCTCCTCGCCCACCTCGATGGGCGAAAGGATGTTCAGAACATTCAGCTCATGAACCTCGCCGGGTTTTGCAGAAATTGCCTCTCCAAGTGGCTCGTCGCCGAGGCCGAGGCGCTCCAGGCTGATCTCGACTATGACGCGGCCCGCGAGTGGGTCTATGGCATGCCTTACGCTCAGTGGAAGGCGGAGCATCAGCGACCGGCGACTCCGGAAGAGCTGGCGCAGTTCGAGTCCAGGTGATCGGGCTCGACGAGGCGCGCGCCGCGATCCTCGCGTCCTGTGAGCCCCTGGAGGCAGAGGCCGTCTCTGTGGCGCGGGCCGCGGGCCGCGTTCTGACCCACGGGGTCGACGCTCAGCACCCTTATCCGAACGCCGATCTCTCGGCCATGGACGGCTACGCGGTGCGGTCCGAAGACATTTCGGAGCCCGAGGTGGCTGTCGAGGCGGTGGGAGAGAGCCGCGCCGGCGCGCCCTGGACCGGCAGCCTCGGTCGTGGCCAGGCGGTGCGAATCTTCACCGGCGCCATCGTCCCCGACTCGGCGGACGCCGTCGTCATTCAAGAGGACACGCGCGCGAGCGGGGACCGAATCGAGATCCTCGAGACGCCGCGCCTCGGGGCGAACATTCGCCGGTTGGGCGAGGGTCATCGCCCCGGCGATAGGCTGCTGGAGGCCGGCGCGGTGGTCGGGCCCGCGGCGGTGGGCCTTCTGATCTCCGATGGGCACGCCCAGGTGCAGGTTCACGCTCGGCCGCGGGTGGCGATCCTCGGGACTGGAGATGAGCTCCTGGCGCCGGGAGAGCGCCCAGAGCGGGCCGGCAGCGTCGTCGATGGGAACGGTCCGATGATCGAGGCCTTCGTCGAGGGCCGTGGTGGTGTGGTCGCCGGCTGCGCCCGCGCCATAGACAGCCCGGATGACATCGCCGCCTGGCTCTCCGAGCAGGCCGCCCAGAGCGACCTGCTCCTCACCACCGGAGGTGCCTCGGTGGGCGATCACGACTGTATCGCTGGGGCGTGGTCTGTGGCGGGGATCGAAACCCGTTTTTGGAAGATCGCCGTCAAGCCAGGAAAGCCCCTCCGCTTCGGTGTCCTGGAGCGAGGCGGCCGGGGGATCCCGGTCCTCGCGCTTCCCGGAAATCCTCTGGCGGTCTTGAGCGCTCTGGAGCAGCTCGTGGGCCCCGTCCTGGATCGGCTCTCCGGTCGACCTGGCCGGACCCGACCTCGCCTCCTTTTGCCCCTGACCGAGCCTCTGTCCAAACGGGCCGGACGGGCCCATCTGGTCCGAGGCGTCGCCACGGCTGATGGCTTCCAACCGGCGCGCTCCCAGGGGAGTCACCTGCTGCGAGCGGCCGCCCAGAGCGACGCTGTCGGTCACCTAGGCCGGGAACTGGAGCGGCTGGAAGCCGGCGCGCCTATCGAGGTCGAGGTGACCTCTGATGACCTTCGCGGAGCGCGACTTCGGCCTGAGGGCAGCCCGCCTATCGCCGTCGGGGTCACAGGCGACTCGAACGCCGGCAAGACCCAGCTGGTTGAGGCTCTGGTGCGCGGACTTCGCGACCGCGGCGCTCGGGTGGGGACCGTGAAGCACGCCACACACGCCGTCGACGTCGACACCCCTGGAAAGGACTCCTGGCGCCACGCTGAGGCGGGCGCCGAGGTGGTGGTCCTCGTGGGCCCTGAGAAGAGCGCGGTCTTTCGGGCCGGATCTCTCGAGGCGCGGCACGACTGGATGGCGCCCTTCGGTGGCGCCGTCGACTGGGTGATTATCGAGGGTTTTCGAGCCGCGCCGCTGCCTCAGATCGAGGTCCTGCAATCCGAACAGGAGTCCCTGGAGCGTCGGCCGAATGGATGGCGGCTGACCCGCAGCGGGACCTTCAGCGAGGGGGTGATCGCGGAGCTCCTCGACGCGCTTGTCACCGAGCTCGACTGACCCGCGCGAGGCCCTCAGCCACCGATGGCCTTCATGTGCCGCTCGGGCTCGATCCGGTCGGACGCCAGGGCATCTTGAGCGCCAAGGAGGTAGCCCACGCCTTTGGTGCCCAGGCTCCCGTCGAGGAGCTCATCGAGCGCCTCGTCGTCCGCGCCCGCGCGAAGGGCGTCGCGAACCGAGGGGCCGGTCGTGGAGAACAGGCAGGGGAGCAGACGGCCGTCGGCCGTCAGACGCACCCGGTCGCAGTGAGAACAGAAGGGGCGAGAGAGGGTCGGGATGATGCCGAACACGGTGCCGTCCTCGAGGCGATATCGGGCGGATGTCTCTCCGTCGCCCTGGCCTAGAGGCTCGATAGGTCCGAGGTCTTCGGAGACGCGTCGGAGGATCTCGGGGGCCTCGATCACCGCCTCTCGGGTCCACCGCGAGCCGAAGGGCATGAACTCGATGAAGCGCACCTCGTAGCCGCGCTCCGCGCCGAAGCGGATCAGGGTCCCGAACTCGTCCTCGTTGAGCCCTCGGAGGGGCACGCAGTTGAGCTTTCGAGACGCGAATGAGGCGTCGGCGCCCGCGTCGATCCCCGCCAGGACCGGGTCGAGGCGGTCGAGGCGAACGAGCTCCAGGAAGCGATCACGCCGGAGGGTGTCCAAGCTCACGTTCAGGTGGTCGACGCCCGCCTTTTGCAGGTCCTTAGCGGCCTCGGCGAGGCGCTCACCGTTGGTCGTCAGGCCGATGGAGCGCACGCCTTCAATGGCTCGGAGCTGGTCGACGAGCTCCACGAGCCCGCGCCGCTGGAGGGGCTCGCCGCCGGTCAACCTCAGGCGTGTCAGCCCCCGGGGGACAGCCGCCCGTCGGACAAACGAGGTGATCTCCTCGAAGGAGAGAAGGGCGTCTCGGGCCAGGGGCGCAGGCG
>CALCNF010000693.1 GCA_937897815.1 uncultured Pseudomonadota bacterium
AGGCGTGCGTTCTCCCATGGGTGCATGCGCGTGCACCAGCCCCTGGAGTTCGCGCGGACACTCCTGGAGAGAGACGGGAGCTGGAGCAAATACCGAGCACGCAAAGGTCTGCGTACACTGAAGCAGCTGGTCATTCCCCTGGAGTCGCCCGTTCCGCTCGTCGTGGACTACATCACCAACCACGTCGATGAGGGCGGTCGGGTTCATTGGCTCCATGACGTCTACGGGTATGACCCCAGCTGAGACCGCTCAGACGAGTTGTCCGTCCAATACGGTGCCCGCCACTCGGAGCTCTCGCCACTGAGCTGGCGTGGTAGGCAGATCGTCGAGGAGCGTCAGATCCGCGCGGTTCGCCGGCGCCAACCGCCCGAGCCAACCCTCGGACCTACAGGCCCAGGCCGCGCCTGAGGTTCGCGCCTGAAGCACAGCGGGAAGCGCCAGGGACTCTCCAACCACCGCGCGCTCCAGGGCTGAGGCCATGGCTGGGCCGGGGTCCAGGGACTCGATAGGGGCGTCCGTTCCGAAGGCCAGAGGAACGCCGTGGCTCGCCAGCGCGACCCACGGATAAGCGTGTCCCATCCGTCGTGATCCGATGCGGCCCTCCACCCACGAAGCGTCGCTCGTCGCGTGACACGGCTGCATGGACGCGACCACGCCCAGCGACGAGAACCGCAGCATATCCGAAGGCTCGACGATCTGCGCGTGCTCGATCCGGTGGCGGGCCGAGGCGACACCGGGGAGCGCCGCGAGCGCGTCAAGAGCCACCCGATTTCCCTGGTCGCCGATGGCGTGAATAGCCAACTGTAGACCGCGAGCGTGGGCCCGACGCGCCAGCTCCGCCAGCTCGTCTGGTGGATACCTCAGATGGCCGCAGCAGGTCGGCTCATCATCATAGGGTTCGATCATCGCGGCGCCCCGACTCCCGAGGGCTCCGTCCGCGAAGAGCTTGATCCCCGGGAAGCGCGCTCGGTCACCTGTCTCTTGAGCAAGGGGGCGCTCCCAGCTCTCGCTGCGCGTGCCATCCAGATAGCCAAACACGCGCACGGGAAGCGCGCCCTCTCGCTCGAGGTCTCGAAGGACATCGATCGCCTCAGGGGGAAGCGCCATTGAGTGAACAGAGGTCAGCCCAGCCTGCGCGCACCGCTGCACGGCCCGCAGGATCCGCCGACTCAGGGTCGCCGCGTCTCGGGTGTTGGCCAGGACCAGGGCCGGGTCCATCGCCGCGTCATAGAGATCGCCGCCGGGAGCGCCATCAGCTCCCCGTCCGATCTTACCTCCCAGGGGATCTCGAACGGTCCACGCCTCTGGGACCAGCTCCATCGCAGACCGGTTGAGCCAGATGCCATGCCCATCCCGCGAGCGAAGGATCATCGGACGCCCCGAGATCCCCTCGAGGACCCGCCAGTGAAGCTCACCGCGTCGCCTCAGAGGCTCAAAGTCCAGGTCGCGACCGATGATCAACTCGGGCTGGGTGTGTTCGATCGCCCAGGCCTCGATACGCCCCCGAAGCGCCGACACGCTCTCCACGCCTCCCAGGTCGACCTCCTCATCGAAGGCTCCTATCCAGTCAAGGTGCAGGTGCGCGTCGTGGAGACCTGGTAAGGCGACCGCTCCTGGCAGCGCCTCAACGTCCCCGGTCCACGAGGCCGGTACTCTTGGAGCCCACGCTTCGACCTCACCGTTGCCGCTGATCTTGAGCGCGTGAGCCGGCTCCCGGGCCGTCCCCAGGCCCAGGAAACGCGGACCCGTAAGCCAACGTCCCTTCGGATGCATCATCACAACACCTTCTTCGCGGCGATGGCCTGTCGCTCAAGCTGGTGGTGCGCGTTGAACAACCGCCGGTAGGTCAACAGAGCGACGCCCGTGGAACCCATGGCCGTCGAGGCCACCAACATGAACATGACGACGACCTGGTACTTCACTGCTTCGATGGGGTTGGCGCCGGCGAGTATCTGACCAGTCATCATGCCCGGTAGGCTGACGATCCCCGCCACCATCATCGAATTGATGATGGGGATCATCCCCCGACGAATGGCGTTGGTCACGGGCTCTCGAGCCGCCTCCCAGCGGCTCGCACCCAGCGCTAGATCGGTCTCGATCGTTCCAGCTCTCAGGTCCAGATCCTCCAGGAGCTTGTCGAGACACAGGGACATGCCCGTGAGGCTGTTGCCGAGGATCATCCCCAACAAGGGGAGGAGATACTGAGGCTTATACCAGGGGTCGACGCCGATGATCCCGGCCGTCACGATCACGGCCGTCAGCAGCCCGGTCGTCGCCAGGGTGAGCCCGGAGCGCCAGAAGATTCCGTCGAAGGTGCGCTCCACCCGGCCCACCGCGGCCCTGCCCGCGAAGACGACCATGACGGCCAGCACACAAAAGAGCGGGATGGCGTCCTCCAGGGAGAAGATCCACTCCAAAATGAATCCGATGAGCAAGAGCTGCACCACGGTTCGGACGGAGGCGAGCAACAGGGTCCGACCCAGCCCCAATCGCAGCGCCATGCTCACCACGCCCGCGACGAGCACGAGGCTGGTCGCGATAGCGAGGTCCGCCATGCTCAGGGAGATGGCGCCGGCGGTCTCAGAGCCCATTACGCCGGCTCCTCAAGGCTCAAGATCCGGCCCCCGAGGCGCGCCGCCTGTGCCCGGTCATGAGTGACCCAGACGACCGCGAGTCCAGACTGTGTGCAGCGATCCTCGATAAGTCGCTCCACGCGCTCCGCGCTCTCGCCATCGAGCGCGGACGTCGGCTCATCCATAAGTAGAAATCGAGGTTGAAGAAGGAGAGACCGTGCGATGGCGACCCGCTGAGACTGTCCCTCTGAGAGCTCGCTCGCCCGACGCTCCAGGATCCCGGTATCGAGGCCCAACTCTTCCAGCATGCTGGCCGCGGCCTCCGCATCATAGGCTCCCCTCTGACTCTCGAAAGAGAAGGGCCGCTGCAGGGCATCTGAGACTCGCGCCAGGCCGAGAGACGGGCGCTGGGCCAGATAATGGACCTGGCTCCGAAAGACGGGCCAGCCCCAGTCATCGGGCGTCCGACCATCCAACGAGAGCGTACCTGCCATGGGGTCGTGAAGCCCGGCCCAGCTCGTGAGCAAGGTCGACTTACCGGAGCCCGAAGGACCGATGAGGGCGATGCGCTCACCCCCATGGATCGTCAGGTCGAGTGGCCCTTGAAGGAGCTCACCACCCCAACCCACGCTCCAACCACGAACCTCAAGGCCTTCTCCTTGAGCTTCCGGATTCACGACGGGTCTTTACGTCGGCGAAGGAGAACGAGCGCGACGAGCAGCACGAAGAGCCCGCCGATGATGAGACCCACGCGCCTTCGTTGGTCACGCTCCTCGGTAGCGAAGCGCAACCTTGGATGCTCCCACTCACCCTCGCACGAGGACCTCCCGTCCTCAATACAGGCCTCAAGACCTGAAATCAGACGACGAATACGCTCCTCTTTCGAGGGGTTGCTCATGGGGTCGTTCTGGCTGGAAGCCGCGTATCGCTTCAGGCTCTCAAGCGCCCTTGGGCGATCTTCATCACGGAGCAGCTCCGCGAGGCAGTAATAGATATCCGGATCGGGATCCGAGCGCTCCGCCGCGCGCTCAAGCCGCGCCATCGCTGCGTCCCGATCTCCGAGATTGAAGTCGTTCATGGCCCGATAGATCTGCAGGCGGTCCTCGACGCCCAGCTCCTCTTCGAGGGGCACCAGGAGATCATTGGAGGCCGCGAACTCGTTCTCGTAGTGACGCACCACGCCCAGCAAGAAGCGATCGATGCGATCGGCCTCGCCCGAGGTGAGCCGCGCCTCCAGGCGCGCTCGAGTCCGCGTTCGGCGCTCTGGCTGGCGCACCATGGCTCCTAGCAGCACACGAAGGACCCCCTTGGGTCGCGGATCGTGACGAGCGACGCGCTCCAGGAGCGCGATCGCCTCATCGATGCGTCCCGTCTGAAGTCGAGCGGCGGCCACCGCGGAGAGGAGACCTGAGTCACCTTCGTGAAGTCGCGCCGCCTCGTCACCCACCTTCAGGGCGACGTTGGGGTCGCCGTGAAGCGCTCGCTCGCTCACCTCAAGCTCCCACGCGCGAGTGCACGCGGGGTCGAGCTTGCGTAGGCGCTCCGCTGTGGCAATGGCACGCTCATGCTCTCCGAGCCGAGCCTCAAGCTCGCCGACGTGCGCGAGCTCACAGGCCTCCTTCTTGGTCGCGCGGGCGAGCCGCTCTGCAACCTTGTTCTGCTCGCCTCCTACAACGAGGGCGTAGGCGTCCAATGGAGGACGAAGGTCGGAGAGTCCAGCGAGCACCTTCTTGGCCTGGCCGGGCTCACCGGCGAGGCGCCAGGCGAGCGCCGCCTCGATGGAGGCCTCGTCCGTCAGTCCTTCGGGTAGCTTACGCAGCAGGGCGATGGCCTCCTCCGAGCGACCGACGGTGATTCGGTTATGGATACGGTCCAGATCCCCATAGAGCTCGTCCATACCGATGCCCGAGGGGCCGAGATTTCGCTCGTCCTGCGCGGAACGTTTCGGTGCGACCGCCGCCCAGGGGATGGGCCTCTTGCAGGCCTTGAGCCGCTCAATCAGCTCCGCCCGGTGCGGATCGCTCGGCTTGATAGCCGCCGCAGACACGACGATCGCCACGCCAGCGGCCTCAGTGCTACCGCCAGGCGCCACCGATGGGTGAACGAGGTCCACCCGAAAGGTGCTCTTCGAGTCTCCCGA
>CALCNF010000694.1 GCA_937897815.1 uncultured Pseudomonadota bacterium
CCTGGGCCCCATCGCGCTGGGGGCAGGATCGGTGGTGCTCGATGAAGGGGAGGGCGATCACCGCCGCTCGGACGTCGCCCTGGCGTTGCGCCTGGGCCGGCAGCTCTCGATAGGAGTTCGAAGTGAGGTCCACACGGGGTTCGAGTCGCCAGGCGCCTCGGAGGAAGACGCAGAGCTGCGGCGCACCGCGGTGTCTACGTCGTGGCGACCCAGCCGCTCCTTGTCCATGGCGCTCGGCGTCGAGGACTACGATCGCGAGCCGGGTGAAGCCCTGCAGCCGTTCATGACGGGAGCCCTCTCCATTCGACCGGGCAGCGAGAGGGTCTCCTTCGGCGCCGAGGGTGGCTGGGCCCTTCGGGGCGAGGCGCCGTGGAGGGTCGGCGGTGCTCTGCGTTTCATGGTCTCGCCGGGCCTGGAGCTCGGCGGTTATGGCCGTTACGTGGCTGACTCGGCGTCGCCTGAGCGCGTGGAGTGGGGAGCCTTCCTGGCCCTGACCCAGCGGGGCTTTACAGCCGAGGGCAGCATCGACCGTGTCGACCCCTCGGGGGATCCGGACGCGAGCGCCATGGGCACGGCCAGCCTCTTTCGCTGGACCTCGCGCACAGCCCCCGAGCTCCTCTCACGGACCGGAAAGATCTGGGTCGTGAACGTGGATGGAGCCGCGCCCGAGCGGCCATCCGCTGGGCTCTTTCAGTCCTCACGCGAGGGCTGGGCGCACACGTTGCTTCGGTTGAACTCTCTCGCTGGAGACGACAGCATGGCGGGCGTTCACGTGGAGCTCCACGCTGCGCCCGGCTGGGCTCAGGCCTGGGAGCTTCGGCGGGCGCTCGCTCGCCTGAAAGCGGCGGGCAAGCACATCTCGGTTCGCCTCTCGTGGGCGGACATGAGGGGACTGTACCTGGCGAGCGTAGCGCACAAGGTCTACGGGCAACCGACGGGCGGTGTGGAGGCCGGCGGACTGGCTGTCACCCGGACCTACCTCGCGGATCTCCTTCGCCGCATGGGCATTGAGGCTCAGTTTGTGGCGATCGGCGACTACAAGTCCGCCCCGGATGGTCTGACGCGCGCCGAACCGACCGACGCGGACAAGGAGCAGACTCGAGCGCTGCTGGAGGACTTCCAGGGCGAGTGGTTCACGGCTGTATCCGCCGGGCGCGGTCTCTCCAGAGAGCGCCTGGAGGCGTCCTTTAAGCGATCCATGAAGAGCATGGCGGCGGCCCATGAAGAGGGTCTGGTCGATCGTCTGGTGGGCGACCATGAGCTCAAGGGCGCCCTGCAGGAGGCCACCGGTGGCTCCGTGCACTTGGTTCATCGCTACGAGCGCGCACCGGAGAGCTGGCGGCCGTGGGGCGGTCGCGACACGGTCGCCGTGGTGCCGATTCTCGGGACCATCGCGGCGGGCAACAGCGACGGAGGGCTCTTCGGCAGCGCAGACACCCAGGACCGACCGACGATCAAGCTGCTCGACAAGCTGCGAAAGGACCGCTCCGTGGCGGCTGTCGTGGTTCGGGTCGATAGCCCCGGGGGCGGGGTGACCGCCAGCGATCGAATCTACGAGGCTGTTCGTCGGTTGGCGGAAGCGAAGCCCGTGGTGGTGAGCATGGGGGAGGTCGCGGCGAGCGGCGGGTACTATGTCGCTTGCGGCGCCAAGCAGATCATGGCCACGCCTCTCACGGTCACGGGGAGCGTCGGGATCTTCGCTGGTAAGGTCCATGGCGCCGCCCTGCTCGAGCGCTACGGGGTGGGAGTCCACACGGAGCGCTCCGCGGCCCACGCAGACCAGCGCTCGATATTTCGGCCCTTCGACGCCACTGAACTGGAGTCGCTTCGTCTCGCGCTGGAGACCAGCTACAAGCGCTTCGTCGGGCTCGTCGCCAGCGCCAGAGGGCTCAGCGTTGAGGAGGCGGACGCCCGAGGCGGTGGCCGCATCTACAGCGGCTCGCGCGCCCGAAAGCAGCGCCTCGTGGATGCCGAGGGCTCTCTCTGGGACGCCATCCAGGCCGCGCGGCGAGAGAGCGGCGCGGGGGGCGACGCGCGAGTCGTGTACGCCAAGGCCCCGCGGGACGCCTCGGACGTGCTCTCGACGGTGAACGTGGGGCTCGGCGCGACGCCATGGCCCGCGTGGATCTCGTCGATTGAATCCTGGTGGTCGAGCGTCCACTCTCTGAATAGCCGCCCCATGCAGGCTCGTTTACCCTTTATGATAGAGATTCAGTGAGAAGTGGCCTTCCAGGGTCTGCTTTATGAGGAAGTGATGTCGTGACCTGCCCAGTCCCCTACACCGTTGAGGCGATCGACCGAGGAACCAACGCCCGAGCCGGAAAGCTCGAGTTGGCCCGCGGTACTGTTCACACCCCCGTGTTCATGCCGGTCGGAACCCAGGCCGCGCTCAGGAGCCTGCCTCCTCTGTTCGTGAAGCAGCTCGGTATCGAGATCATCCTGGCGAACACCTATCACCTCCACCAGCGGCCAGGGGAGGGCACGGTCCAGAAGATGGGTGGGCTTCATAAGTTCATGAACGTCGATGTTCCCATCCTTACGGACTCCGGTGGCTTCCAGGTCTTCTCGTTGTCGAAGAAGGAGATCTCGGAAGAGGGTGTCGCGTTCGCTTACGAGCTCGATGGGAAGAAGACATTTCTCTCTCCTGAGATCTCCATGGCGATTCAGTCGGAGCTGTCGAGCGACATCGCCATGGCCTTCGACGAGTGCTTGCCAGCCGACGCGGACCGCAACCGGGCCGAGATGAGCGTGGACATGACCGCTCGGTGGGCCGAGCGTTGCCTCCAGGCGCACACGAACCCTGAACAGAGCCTCTTTGGGATCGTCCAGGGAGGTATGCACGAGGATCTTCGTCGGCGCTCCGTCGAACAGATCACCAGCCTTCCCTTTGACGGCTACGCGATCGGCGGGCTCTCGGTAGGGGAGGGGCCTGATGAGATGAATCGGGTGCTGGCGGCCACGATGCCCCACATGCCGAGCGCCTCGCCTCGTTATCTGATGGGCGTGGGTCGACCTCAGGACCTTGTCGATGGCGTCGCACTGGGAGTCGACATGTTCGACTGCGTGATCCCACCCCGCCACGCGAGGAGCGGAACCCTCTACACCTTTCAGGGGAGGATGCGCGTCACGCACTCCCGTTATCGCCGAGACTCCTATCCCATCGACACGTCGTGCTCCTGCTACACGTGCTCCAACTTCTCCCGGGCGTACCTGCACCACCTCTTCTCGGTCGGCGAGGTGCTCGGCGCGACCCTGTGCACGATCCACAACCTTTGCTTCTTCAAGACCCTGATGGAACGAGCACGCGTGGCGATCCTAGCGGGTCGATTCGCGGCGTTTCGCAGGGACATCAAGGATCTCTTCCCCGAGACCACAGACACGAAATCCGAGGTGCGCGGCAAGCGGAAGAAGGCCGCCGCGGCGCGCCAGGGAGACCGCAAGCCCAAGGGCACCAAAGGGGGAGGTGGCGCTCGTTCGGGCCAGGGGCGGGGTCGTCGTGGCGGGTCGCGAGGACGCTCTTGAGCGATGACGATGAGATTCGGCGAAACCGAAGAGCCTTCTTTCAGCAGGGGTTTCAGTCGATTCGCGACGCGGTCCTTGAGACGGCTCATGAGGTGACGAAGGCAGCGGGTGAGCTCTCCG
>CALCNF010000695.1 GCA_937897815.1 uncultured Pseudomonadota bacterium
CCTGCGGCTCCCGCCTCGCTAAAGGAGACCTCATGGCACGCACGCCTTCGACCATGCTCGCCCTCGGCACCCGGGCGCCGGACTTCTCGCTCCCCGACACGGAGGGCGGCACGGTCTCGCTGGCGGATCTCGCCGGCGCGCGCGGGCTCCTGGTCGCGTTCATCTGCAACCACTGCCCCTTCGTGATTCACCTCCGGGAGGCCCTGGCTGAGCTGGGCAAAGAGGCCCAGGAGCGCGGCCTTCAGGTCGTCGCCATCTCCTCGAATGACGTGGAGAACTACCCTCAGGACAGTCCGGCGCTCATGGCCGAGGAGAAGGTGGGCGCGGGCTACACCTTCCCCTATCTCTACGATGAGACTCAGGAGGTCGCGAAGGCCTATGAGGCGGCGTGCACGCCGGACTTCTACCTCTTCGATGGCGACCAGCGCCTGGTCTATCGGGGTCAGTTCGACGCGAGCCGACCCGGGAACGATGAGCCGATCAACGGGTCGGATCTCCGCGCGGCGATCGACGCGCTCCTGGCCGGCGACGGCCCGGCAGAGAACCAGCTCCCCAGCCTGGGCTGCAACATCAAGTGGAAGGCGGGCAACGCGCCGGCCTACTTCGGTTGAGCTCTTTGGCGGGTGAGATCGAGGGCGTCCTCGGCTTCTGGTTTGAGGAGCTTGAGCCCCCCCAGTGGTTCGAGAAGGACCTGGAGATGGACGCCCAGATCACGGAGCGCTTCGGGGCGCTTCACGGTCGAGCCGTCGAGGGCGCCCTGGCGTCCTGGCGCGCCACCGCTGAGGGCCGACTCGCCGAGATCATCGTCCTCGACCAGCTGTCTCGGAACATCTTTCGGGGCACACCTGGGGCCTTCGCCGCGGACGCCCCGGCGCTCGAGCGATCGCGCGAGGCCATCGCGGTCGGCGCGGACATGGAGCTCGATCCCCAGCGGAGGATGTTCCTCTACATGCCCTTCATGCACAGCGAGTCGCGCGAGGTGCACGAGGAGGCGGTCGCCCTCTTTGAGGCGCTGGGGATGACTCGGACGCTGGAGTTTGAGCACCTCCACAAGGTGATCATCGATCGCTTCGGTCGCTATCCCCATCGAAATGAGATCCTGGGCCGCGTCTCGACGCCAGAGGAGATCGAGTTTCTCAAGGGACCCAACTCCTCCTTCTAGACGTCCTTTGCCGGGTGCCCTGGTGGGCCTCTCGTTCCCTGGACGAAGCTCAAGCCGAGCCCTAGAGTGTTGGAGGACGCCCGGTCGCGTCCGCCTCTTCAAGCAGCCCCATGGGGAGCGTCAAAGGTGAGCCCAACCTCGAAACTCGGCGTGGCGCTGATCCTCCTCGCGGGATGCGCGCCGGAGCCCACAGAGAAGGCCATGGAGGCCCCCGCGGAGCGGCTCGCTGAGGCGGAACCAGCGAGCCCAACCGCTCAGGCTCCTCCCAAGGTCACCGCGAAGCCCGCCGCGGTCCCAGCGCCCGCCGCGGATCCGACCCCTGAGGCTCCGCCCGCACCTACTGCGGCCGCGGGCGCTCCGGTCGTGGAGGTCCTGTCGATTCAACGGACCCCGGGTCGAGTCTTAAAGGACGCACTCGAGGGCGAGCTGGCGGCCGCGGAGGCCAAGCAGCAGCGGGTCGTCGTCATGTTCTCCGCAGACTGGTGCGTGCCCTGTCGATCCATCAAGGAGGCCCTGGAGTCGAACCCCATCGTTCAGGGCCACACTCGCGGGGGCCGCTTCCTGATCATCGACGTGGACGAGTGGCGCGGGCCGGCCCACCGGCTCATCGAGGGGGCGGATCCCTCGAAGCTTCCCCTCCTGGTGGCCCTCGATCGACAGGGACAGGCTCTCGTGATGACCCACGGCTCGAAGATCGGGCTCCTGGACCCCGAGACCACGGGCCAGAATCTGGCTCGGGTGATTCATGGCCAGGAGATCGTCTTGCCCACCTACCAGGACGATCCCAAGCGCCGCCGCACCCTGGCCATCGCGGACTCGCGTCGGCAGAAGTCCATGGTGGAGAACCGGACTCCGGTGACCCTGAAGGTGACGGCCCGTGAACCCCTATCGGACAAGCGAGAGCGCCTCACGGTCGATCTGGTTCTCAACAACAACGAGGCGGGGCGTCGCTACTGGGTCCTGCCGACGCACCTCACCCCAGCCGAGGGTCCCATCGAGGTGCCTCAGCTGTCCGGAGCGCGCTTCAAGGAGCATGTCCGGGCCGGGTTCTTCATCTACGCGACCGACCCCCCGACCCACGTGATCGCCAGCGGGAACTGGGGCAGCGTGGACCTCAAGGGCTACACCGTGGAGGTTCCCGAGGGGACGAAGGAGCTGCAGGTCCACCTTCTGAACTCGGTCACCGTCGCTGGTGAGAGGCTGAACTTCACGAAGAAGGTCCCCTACGCCCTGAAGATTCAGGAGGCGTCCAACGTGGTCCCTGGTCGGACGCTCGATGAGCCGCGCACCCTCGTGTTTGACGTGAAGAAGACCTACAAGGTCGCCGTCGGTCCTTAGGGGCACAGGGGAAGAGCGCCGTTCTTGGAGCAGGGCGGCGCAGCTTCACCCTTGAGGACGGCCTCGGTCCAGGCCAGAGCGTCGCCGATCCCACCCTCAACGATGCTCGAGTGTGTGGCCAGGGGGTGCACACAGAGGTCCGCCACGACCCCCCATTGGGCCATGGTGTCCACGGTGCACGAGAGCTCTTCAGGTGTGGTCAGGGTGTCGAGCATCCCCGCGAAAATCGCGACGCGCGCGCCCTCGGGGTCGCTGGGGTGAAGGTGGGCCTTCAAGGTCGAGACATAGGTCGCATAGGGCTCCTGACACAGGGGGTCCTCCTCGATGCACGCGAGCACTCCCGCGGGGAAGCTCGGATCGAAGATGTCGTCGAACATCACCGTGGGCGCGAGGCTATTGAAGCTCTGGATCAGATCAAAGATGCACTGGGTCTCAATCCAACCGGTCACCGTCTCCTTCCACTCCGGACCAAAGAAGCTGTCGGCCTCCTCCTCCCCCCACGTGTTGGCGAGATGGGCGAAGACGTAGAGGACGAGGAAGCTGGCGCTGGTCCCCTGGGCGTAGTTCGCGGGGACCAGGTTCCAGTAGGTCCACTGGTTGGGGCTCAGCACGTCGTCGGTGACGATGTCTCCGGCGATGTCGATCACGCCCATGAGCTCTCCCTCCACCGGGTGCTCCTTCTCCAGGGCCTGGGCGTAGAGGACCGCGCCTCCGCCCTGGCTGTGCCCGATCATGATCACCTCACCCGAGAGTCGGTTCGGGCCGAGCACGGCGCCGAGGGCCGCCGGGGCGTCCAGGAGGGAGTAGGCCGTGTCCCGAGCGTCCCCATAGCCCTGGATACCCTCGTTTCCGAGACCGGCGTAGTCCGGCCCGATTACGGCGTATCCCTGGGCGGCGAACGTGTAGGGGAGATAGCCATAATATCCCGGGTAGTTCGTCGGAGCGCATCCGTCGGCCAGCCCCGCGGTTCCGTGTGCCCAGACGATCGTAGGCATGGGCTCGGCGGGTCGCGGCTCAGGGAGAAGAATGAAGGCCGTGCTGGCCCCCGGCGCTCCGCTGCTGCGCTCCGTACGGTAGGAGATGCGAAGCTCCTGAATACCGTAGTTCGCCTCCTGTCCGACCGCAGAGAGCGAGTTGTTCATCCACGAAACCGACCAGGTGTTATCCGAAGTACAGGTGGAGACCGCGCCAAGCGCCACGTCCGGCTCCAGGGCGCTCGATGGCGTGACATAGATGCTCTGAGAGCTGTCATCGCAGTCGATGGCCAGCTCGCTCGACATGGGCCCCGCGTCGGGCACCGTCGTGTCCTCTGGATCCAGCAGATCCTCCACGGAGCCGTCCATGGGCACCTGGGCGTCTGGCGCTTGGGCGTCTGGCGCCTGGGCGTCTGGATCGGAGCTGTCCTCACCGCCGCTCATGTCCAGCGCGTCTACTTCCGCGCCATCGACCGCGCCTGAGCCGGCGTCCTGCAGCTCGATGATGCCCCCGGAGATGTCGCCACCGGCGTCGGCGCCGGTCGCCTCGCTCTCGCCTCCACCGCACCCCGGCAGGAGCAGGGATGCCACCAAGAGGAAAAAAGCAGTTGTCTTTAACGGCTGGATCATGATCTTTCCCCGCTCCGAGTCACGAATTAGACTCTACCACCATCCACCACCCCATCCACGCCGCGCCTCGGCCAACCGAATGAGGACCCCGGTGAACGAAGAATGTCTCAGCTACGGCATCAGCTCCACGTTCTATGCGGACGTCGAGAGCGACGAGGACTTTGATCCGCCTGTGGGTCATCGGGGTCCTGTTCCCGTGGGTCTGGCCTTCGTGGACAGCGTGACCCGAGGACTGGACGAGCAGGACTGGGAGATCCCCTATCGTTGGATCATCCCCGACGGTCACGGATTTGAGGTCCGCGGCAACGGGAAGCGGTTTGACGTGACCCTGGTGTGCGTGGACGCGGAGGATGGAGCCTGGGACCTGGTCGTGGAGACCCGCCGGGGGTTGATGCCCTGGAAGCGGAAACCCGCTGGACCGCTCCTCGACACCCTGGGTGTTCAGATCGAGGAGATCCTGCGAGCCGATCCGAAGGTGCGGGGAATCGAGCTCGACGACTGAGAACCGAGAGCTCTCTCAGGGCTTCTTGGTGCCGTCCAGCGTCTTCAGGGCGTCCTTGACGTAGTCGCGGACCTCGGCCGAGCTGTGCTTGGCGTGACGCTCGATGGCGGCGCGCGTGCTGGGGTCTCGGAGCTGTCCTGTCGCGTAGATAGCCGCCGCCAGCGCCTTCGCGTCGTCCTCGTCCTTGAGCCGCGCGAGCAGGGTGGGCTTCGAGGCGGGATCCTTCAGGCTGCCCAGGGCCATGGCGCTCATCCCTCGGACCTTTGAGATCAGATCCTCGCGGAGCCGCTCGCACAGCCGCTCGGTCGCCCGGCGGTCGCCGATGTCTCCCAGGGCGTAGGCGGCGTATCCGCGGACGTCGTCATCTTTATCTCGGAGCGCGCCGAGCAAGGTGTCCACGGAGGCCGGATCACGGACTCGGCCCATGGCGACCACGGCGGCGAAACGGACGTTCAGATCTTTGTCCGCGGCGGCCCGGATCAGGTGGCGCGTGACCGCTCGGTCTCGCTGGGCCCCCAGGGCGAAGGCCGCGGCGGCCCGCACGCGAATCTCCGGATCATCGAGACGCTTCGCGATGGTCCCGATGGCCTCCTTGATCACCACCTCGCTCAAGACGCCCAGGGTCCAAAATCGGGTGAGCTCCTCGGGCGCCTCGAGTCCGACCTTGATGGCAGGCCAGAGCTTCTTACCCTTCTGGATCAGCCTCTGGGTCGCCGGACAGGTCTCCAGGCTCTCACACTTGGGGAGCTCCGCGACCAGCGCCCTCACCTCGGCTCCCTTCTTCTTCGCGAGGGCAGGCGTGGCCATCACGGTCACAAGGAGCGCGCAGATGAGCAGGCGAGCAGACCGACTCATGGGAGCGCACCGAGGGCGTCGAGGACGGCGTTCTTCACGTTCACGATCCCGTCGGGCGTCGACAGGTCCGTGTTGGTCGGTCCACCGAACTTCAGGAACGTGTGCAGAACGTGGTCGGGTCCGTAGATGATCATGTCGTCCTTGGTGCCGCCGTGCTGGGCCCACGCGCCCTCCTCATCGATGTCCTGGAAGATCGGGAAGTCCGCCTTGTTCGCCAGGAGCTCGGGGAAGGCGTCCGTGGGCCCGTTGATGAAGATGAAGTCCACATCGTAGCCCTCCGACTCCAGCTCGTCGGCGATGTCGTTCATGGCCCCAGCCTGGGACTGACAGAAGCCTCAGCCGCCGGTGAGCAGCGCCAGGAAGGTCACTGAGCCCGCGTAGGCCTCCAGCCCAAAGGTCTCTCCGAAGCCCACGGTGCCCTGGGCGACGTTCTCCAGCTGCCATGTCGGGGCCAGGGCGCCTGCGCAGGTCGGGTCGCTCGCTGGATCGCAGCCGGGAACGTCCGCCTCAGCCAGGTCCTCCAGGGGGAGATCGGAGGTGATGTCGGCGCTCGCCGTGTCGGCGCTCGCTGTGTCGGCGCTCGCCGTGTCCTCTCCCTGCACGTCCGCGCTCGCGGTGTCCGTACCTGCGTCCGCCTCTGCGTCGGTCTCTGAGGCCGCGTCCACGTCCGCGGCTGATCCATCGGCGCCTCCGTCGGTCTCCGTCGCGCCGTCCGCCGGGTCAGCGTCCGCCTCTGCGGTCTCGGTCGCGTCGGCGTCGAAGCTCGGGGCGCTGTCTCCGTCGGCGTCCTGGGATGCGCCCGCGTCAGAGACGGTCTCCGGGACCGTGATCGCGTCGGTGACCGTGGTCTCAGGGGTGGTCTCAGCGGCCGCGTCTTCAGGAGCGTCGGGAGCGAGATCCTCAGTCGCGTCGCTGGTCCCCGAGTTCGTATCCGGGAGGCCCGTGTCCGAGAGGGTCGGCGCGTCGCCACCAGCCCAGACCGGCTTCGGGCCCAGCTCCGCGGTCTCGCAGCCCGCTGAGAGGAGCGAGAGGAGGGTCAGGGAGATCAGAAAACGGTGGTTCAAGGTCGCCTCCAGCGAACACGTGTTGTGGCGAGTCATGCTACGGCCGCTCGGGGGTTGTGCCAAGAGGGTTCACCTCAACGTTTGGGGCTGTTCGGGGTACGGCGCGCTCGACCACCCCCGCTAGACGAAGCAACGTGTGTTCCTCCCAGGCTCTTCCCATGAGCTGCAGCCCGACGGGTAACCCGGAGCTGTCCACGCCGCTCGGGACGCTGATCGCCGGGAGCCCCGTCAGGTTCGCCAGGGGGGCGAATCGCATGATCTGATCCGTGTCGGGGAGGTTCGATAGTCCGGTCTTCAGGGCGTTCTTCGGGATGATGGGCGCCGTGCGGCCGGTCGTGGGCGTCACGATCACGTCGACGGACTCAAACAGGGTATCGAGCTGCCTGTACAGGCGCCGACGCTCCCGTTGAGCGCCGACATAATCATGCACTCCCAGGGCCGCGGCGAGGCGAAGATTCAGCCTCGTCTCCACGCCGTAGCGGTTCGTGTGAGCGGCATCGAAGGCCCGCTGACTCGAGGCGATCTCTCCGATGATGCTGATCATGTGAGCCGTCTTGATCATCGCCAGGTCATGGACCTCGATCTCCACCACCTCGGCGCCCGCGTCGACGAGCGCGGCCAGGCCTCGTTCGCAGCCCTCGACGACTCCAGGATGAGCGTCCTCAAACCAGGGCCGATAGAGCCCGACGCGAACCCCCGACAGATCCCGGTCGTCGAGTCCGTCGAGGTGGGGTCGCGGTTGTCCGTGGGTGGCCTCGTCGTGGGGATCGACCCCCGCCATCACGCCGTAGGCCAGGGCACAATCGTTGACCGAGGCTGCGATGGGTCCGACGTGGGCCACGCTCCAGCAAAGAGGGGGGACCCCGTGCTCAGACAGGCGTCCCCAGGTGGCCTTGAGCCCGACCGCTCCGCACAGGGCGGCCGGGATTCGAATGGAGCCGCCGCCGTCGGCGCCCAGAGCGATGGGGACGAGCCCAGAGCCCACGGTCGCGGCTGAGCCCGAGGAGGATCCGCCCGGTGATCGGGTCGGATCGTAGGGGTTTCGGGTCGCCCCGTGGTGGACGTTGATGCCGGTGACGCCCAGACCGATCTCATGCATGTTCGTTTTGCCGATGAGCAAGGCCCCAGCGTCGCGCATTCGCCCGACGATCGTCGCGTCATGCGCCTCCTCGGACTCCCCGAGAAACGACGTGCCCAGGGTGGTCTTGTAGCCTCGCTGGTTCATCTCGTCCTTCACGGAGACCGGCACTCCGTCCAGGGGAGACAGCGGGGCGCCTGCGGACCACCGCTTCGTCGACTCCGCGGCCTGCGCCCGTAGGTCCTCGGCGCTCGTCGAGATGAACATGGCCATAGGGGTAGGGTGCGCGTCCAACTCGGCCTGAGCGGCGATGACGCGCTCGGCCACCTCCGCTGGGGTCGTGGTCCCGGCTCGGTAGGCCGCAGCGTAGTCATGGGCGGTTCGCGGGCGCCAGCCTTCGGGGAACGCCGAGGGGTTCGCTACCTGATCCAGGTCGTCCGGGCTCATAGGCGCGCCCGGTGTCGCGCTTGAGCGCGGGATCATGGGTCCCCAGTGCATCCCCTCCGAGCTCTGGTGCTCTCGGACGCGAAAGAGCCCGGCGTCCGAGAGGAGCTTATGGCACAGGGGGCGACCGATGACGGGCAGACCGATCAGCCACACGAGCGCGCGCAACATCCATCCGGCGGTCTTGGGGGCTTTCATGGGCTGAAGGTCGTAAGCCATGGGCACTCCTCAGGAGTTGATACGCCAAGGTCGTACCGCCCAACTCGTTGGCATTCAACCTTGACGGGGCCCCCTCGGGGACATTAGCAACCGGTCTCCAGCACACCTTACTCATCCCCACGGGGCCCCCATGCGATTTCTCCTCCTCCTCTCGATGTTCTCTGTGGCCGCCTGCGGCTCCTCGGGAGGCGCCACTGAGAGCGCCGATGCCCAGGGCGCCGTCGACGCGTCTGTCAGCCTCCCTGACGGGGGCGCGGGCGCCTCGGACGCGACGACGGTCCTCGACATGGTTCGAGCCCCCGATGACACCGGCTCCTCGCCACTAGACACAGGCGCGGTCGGAACGGACGCGGGCGTCGCGACGCCCGAAGACGGCGGCACGAGCGGCCCTGTCGGTGGCGGGGTCGGCTCCGCGTGCCTGAGCGCGGCCGACTGCGCCGATCCCGGCGCAACGTGTCTGGACCTCACGGGCGGATATTGCACCATTGCAGGCTGCGCGGGCGTCGCGGACGCGTGCCCGGCTGGCTCCACATGCTTTCTGTTCGGCCAGGACGACAGCTACTGCGTCGACAACTGTTTGACCTCAGAGGAGTGCCGAGAGGATGAGGGGTACGTCTGTGACGCGGACAAGACCTGTTGGCCCGGAGAGGCCTCACCTCCGACGACAGGTACCGCGCCCATCGGCGGTGCGTGCTCCGTGGACGCGGACTGCAAGGACCCGGGCGCAGATTGCTACCCCGCCAGCGTGAACGGGAACCCGACCGGCTTCCTGAACGGATATTGTCTGATTAACGGGTGCACGCCCGGCTCTTGTCCCGATGGATCGGTCTGCGAGGTGATCTACGCGGACGGCTCGGCGGCCTGCATGGCGAGCTGCGCCGAGACGCCCGAGTGTCGCGATACCGAAGGGTACGCCTGCTACGAGCAGGGAATCTGCTTCCCGGGATGCGCCGATTGGATCCCCTGTCCCAACGGATACGCCTGCGGCGATCAGGGCTTTTGCGTGCCCGATTGTTCTCCGGGTGATTGCACCGGCGGGCTGGTCTGTGATGAGCAGAGCGGTGAGTGTGTGGACCCGCCTTGCACCCCCGGATCCTGTCCCAACGACCTGGTGTGCAGCGAGACGACCGGCAAGTGCATCCCCGACCTCAACGGCGGACCGGGCCCTGGCCCTGGCCCGTCATGCCCGAGCCTGCCGACGAAAGACTGCGTCCAGGACCCCGCCTATTGTGGTGAGCTCTTGCCCTTCGAGCCGGTGATGGGACCCGGATATGACAACTATCCTTTGAACGGCGAGACCCTCAACAACCAGTACCGAAGCTACGCGCGTCGTGACCTGCAGATGCTCGTGAAGTGGGCCACCGCTTACGTCGACTGCAAGGCCGCTGACTGGGAGACCGGCAACGGTTTTCCTCTCGGCCTGGGGGACATGAGCGAGGCCGATGGCTCGATCCCCGGCACCAGCTGTGGGTCTCCTGGACACCCTCCTGGCACCCATGAGGACGGCTATGACATCGACATCGCCTACTACCAGAACAGCCTCACGGGTCAGCCCAACAACTATCTTCGAGCGGTCTGCGATTACACCATCAACGGCGCCAATCAATACCACTGTGTATCCGAGCCCTACATGATGGACGTGTGGCGATCGGCGCTGTTCATCGGAGCGCTCTTCTCCAGCCCCCGGACCCGCGTCATTGGTGTCGACGGGATGGCCGGGAGCACCCTGAGCAAGGCGCTGGACGTCCTGTGCGATCAGGGCTGGGTGCCGGCTCAGGGCTGTGAGCCGGCCAACCAGGATCTGGCCTGCGAGGTCGAGTCCGGGGTCGATGGAGGCCTGTGCTGGGAGGAGAACGGCTCCGGCTGGTTCTACCACCATCATCACCATCTGCACCTCTCGCTGTGGGGCCTGGCTGGCAACACGTGGAAGGCGAGTGAGAAGCAAGAGAAAGAGGACGCCTCGCGCTGTGTAGACTCGACCTGCGCCGATCGTTCAGGCTTCGTTCGGGAGCTGGAGCGAAGCGATCGACCTGGGCTCGTGCGCTCGACGAACCCGGATCTGAAACCTCTCCACAAGCCTCGCTACAAGAACCTCAAGTATCGGCCTTAGGTGAAGATCAGCTCAGGGACTCGAGGCGCGCTCGAGCCGGCGCGCTGTCCTGGTCACGACCCAGGGCCTCCCACTGACGAATAGAGAGTTTGAAGGCGTCGCGGGCGATCACGAGCTCGCCGCTCTCCTCGGCTTGAACCCCCGCGTGGAAGAAGCCGCGCGCCATGTCGCTGTCGACATAGCCGGTCTCTTGCAGCAGCTCATTGGCTCGCTCGAGCTCCTCGTCACATCGATTCCAGTCGTCGCGCCCCGCGGCGCAGGCCGCCAGCCAGGTCCTGGCGCCCGCCTCAAGGGGGCGTTGTCCGCTCGCTAGGGAGCGCTGAAGGACCCGCTCCAGGTACACCATCGCCTCCGAGTAGGCCCCACGCTGAGCGAGAAGCAGGCCAAGGTTGATCTCCGGGAAGATCACGTTGCCCGCGCCGATGGCCTCATAGAGCGCCATGGCCTCTCGGTAGATGGCCTCCGCGTTATCGACGTCGTCCCGCAATCGATGAAGCTCCCCGAGGGTGTTCAGGCGCGTGGCGATGGCGAAGCGATCTCCCGACGCCATGACCGGCGCCTCGGCTCGAGCGATGTAGTCAGAGGCCAGGCTCAGATCGCCCGAGGCGATGTAAGTGCGGCACATGAGGCGCAGCACCCAGGCCAGGGTCGCCGCTTCGCCCAGCTCTTCGGCGTCCCGCAGGGCTCGAAGCCCGACCGTTTGGGCCTCGTCGAGCCGGGCCGCGGAGGTCATCACGTAGAGCAGCTGACTGCGGACTCGAACGCAGCGCTCGCGGTCCGCGATCTCCTCGGCGAGCTCGAGGCTCAAGCGCAGGTTCACCAGGGCGTCGTCGAGACGCCCCAGATCCATCAACACGTGACCCATCAAGAGCAGGACATCGCATCGCTCGGTCAGGAGCGGGCTCTCTTCGGTGGCCGTCTCCACCTTGTGTGCGAGCGAGAGGGCCTCCTCCAGATCGCCCCGCCTTCGAGCCAGCTGGGCGCTGAGCAAGAGGGCCTGCGAGTAACGCGGATCATGATTCGGGAGGTCGAGGCGCTCGATGAGCCGCACGACCTCTCGCACGATCGCGCCCGCCTCCCAGTTGTCGCCAGAGGCGAAGTGCTCTCGGGCGCCGCTCAGGAGCGGGCCTAGAGACTGCTCCTCCAGACCCCCCAACAGCAGATGACGTCCAAGGCGCGCCGCGACGCCGGTTCCAGAGGAGGCGCTGAGCATCTCGGCGCAGGTTTTGTGGTGGCGCTCGAAGCGGTCCGCCTCTCGGGCGCGGAGCTCGATCACCTCGCGAAGCATGCCGTGGGCGAAGGACCAGCCTACGTGCGGGCCTCCCTCATGAGACACGGCGAGGCGGCGGTCGATCATCTCATGGACCAGCCCGAGCTCGGTCGACTCGCCGACCAGGCGGCCGACCGCGCGCCACTCATCGGTGGAGATCTCGTGACCGAGCACGGCGGCCAACTCCAGGGCAGAGGCCTCCGTCTCGGGTCGGTCCTGGAGGAGGGCGTCGATTCGATCCTCCCACATCGCGTGAAGATCGGTGGGCAGGTCCAGCGCGACCCCTTCCTTGAGGCGAAAGCCGCCGTCTCCAGGCTCAAGGATCTCTCGCTCTACCCAGTCTCCGACCAGCTGCACGGCGAAGAGCGGGTTGCCCCCGGTTCGGGCCGCCACCTCGCCCACGAGGCTCTCTTCCAGGCTCAACAGCCGCCGGACGAGCTCGGGCTGATAGGGCGTCTCCAGGGGCTCCACCGTGATCCGGCGGGTCCCTGAGTGGGTCAGGATCTTCTCCTCGAGAACCCGGGTCTCGAGCGGCGCCTCGCGCAAGGCCTCACTTCGGGCGGTCAAGACGATCATCACAGGGAACGGGCGTCTCTCCTGGCTCTTCACGAGGTGGTGAATATAGCCCAGGCTGTCCAGGCCCCACTGAACGTCATCGACCCACAGGATCACCGGGCGTTCGTTGGCCATCCTTCGGATCACGCGCTCGAGGAGGACGTGTCGCTCGGTCGGGTTCACGAATCGAACGCGGCGCAGACCCCGTCGGCGCTCCTCCAGGCTCAGGGGTTGAATCAGCTCGGCCAGGGCCTCGGCGTCCTCCTCGCCCTCCTTGTGGTCTCGGAGGTAGGCGCCGATGCGGCGGATCATGTCCTCACGCTCCAGCTCTTGGCATCGGAGGTGGCGCGCGATCAGCGGAGCGACGCCGTCTCCCGGACCCGGCAGGGCTCCGTGGACCGCGGTCATCACCTCCGCTGCCCCGACCTCTTGAGCGCGCTCGCACAGCCAGGCCGCCAGGCGGCTCTTTCCGCAGCCCGAGGCGCCCTCGAGGAGGATCAACCTCCCTTGCCCGCTTCGACGAACCTTCGCGAGCGTCCGCCACAGGACATCTCGCTCGGTTTCACGGTCGACCATGGGCACGGGCCTGAGGCCATAGAGGGCAAGGCCAGCGTCCACGAGGTGCATGGGGGTGAGGGGGATCTCCGTAGGTCTCCAGTCGCCGGGCATGGGCGCGGTCGGCAGACCCGAGGAGCTGGTCACCGGGCCCTCTCGTTTGCCGTTCGGCTGGGTGTCGAGCATGAGGGTCACCGTCTGGGTGGCCTCCATCTGTGGGAGCTCGTCGAGCGCGTCGAGGGGGCTGCCCTGACCGACCACGTCGCCCAGCTGTCCCAGGGACCAGGCCGCATCCGCGGCGGTCCGAAATCGATGGGCTGGGTCCTTCTCAAGAAGCGTCCTGACCCACCCCTCGAAGCCGGCTGGGACCGGGTGGGTCGGGATCAGGGCCGGGACGGGATCGTCGAGGTGGGCGCGGATGATGTCCTCGAGGCTGTCGGTCCGCTGACGTCCGAAGGGCGAATGGCCACAGACCAGGGCATAGGCCGTACAGCCCAGCGCGTACAGGTCGGTCCAGGGTCCGATGGCTCGAAGATCGCCGCGGACCTGCTCGGGCGCCATAAACGACGGGGTGCCCATAAGACTGTACACGCCATCCTCGAGCGCGTGCTTCTCCGAGTCGAAGCGATCGAAGACGTGACTCAGACCGAAGTCGGTGACCTTGATGGCGCCGGTCGACGCGATTCGGAGGACGTTCGCCGGCTTGATGTCGCGATGAATGGTGCCGCGCGCGTGCGCATGCGAGAGGGCGTCTAGCATCCGGGCCAGGATGCTCTTTGTCTCCGCCCAGGGCAGGCGCCCGCAGACCTCAGCGAGGGACCCACCGTCTACGAGCTCCATGACCAGGTACGGGTTACCCGTCGTGAGGGCTCCCTCGGAGGCCTCGGCTGCGGCCTGGTTGACGATCCCGTAGTCGAGAACCAGCACCACAGAGGGGTGCTCCAGACCGGCGACGGCGCGCACCTCCTGCCGAAAGGCGCTCAGGAAGCGCTCATCGTGGGAGCGCTCGCCAGAGAGGAACTTCACGGCCACCTGAACCCGCTGGCGACGATGGACGCCACGCCACACCTCCCCCATACCTCCTGTGCCGATGGAGGACTCCAGATCGAAGGGGCCAAAGGGGATCATGGAGGTGTGTTCCAGTCCTGAGCTCGGGTGGGCCGCTCGGTGTCTCAGAGCGAAGCCCAGTATGCGTCGGAAGCCGTCGACTGAAAATAGCCAAGGCAGAAAAACAGACCGGAGGCTTGCAATGAATCAATCGATTGATTAATTAATCGCCGAACCACGATGGAGGCGCCAGATGGCTCGGCCAGTGAACGCAGACGCCGCGGCGACCAAGGAGCGAATCCTGGACGCCGCGCGAGATCGGTTCGGGGCAGACGGCCCCGCCGCGGTCTCGGTTCGCGACATCGCCGCTCACGCAGGGGTGAGCCTGGCGACGGTGCACCACTACTTCGGAACGAAGCACGGGCTCTATCAGGCCTCGATTGAGGCCATGTACGAGGAGCTCTTTCGGCGGGCCGATGAGCTGGCCGTTCCCATGGCCGCCGGCGACTCGCCCCGGACAACCCTGGGCTTGATGGTGCGGAGCGCCTTCGCCTTCGCCCGAGAGCATCGGGGAGCCCTGCGGTTGATCATGCGAACGGTGATCGATCGAGGTGAGATGACCGAGCCTCTACGGGAGCGCTATCAGCTGCCCTCCCTGGAGCGCGGCGCCGCGCTCCTGAGCGCCTTCACCGGATCCCCGGAGCTGGATATGCGTCTCGCCCTCCAGAGCATGATCCACATGATCCTGCGCTACGCCCTGTCTACGGATCGCGAGCTGGAGAGCCTCACGGGCGTCGAGGGGCCAGGCGCCATCGCGCGCCTCGAAGAGCATCTGGAGGAGGCCGCCTGGTCCCTCCTCGGACTGGAGAACACCCCATGAGCGACCTGCCTATCGACACGATCTTTGAGCTCGGTGACCACATCACGCCGGAGCAGGAGCGCTTCCTCGACACCTACGGGTTCGTTCACTTCCGCGGCGTCGCGACGTCGGGGGAGATCGACGCGCTGGTCTCTGAGCATCAGAAGATCTGCCGTGAGCACGTGGAGAAGAAGCGGGAGAGCGTCTACGGAGTGCCCATCTTCTACGGCCGCGATGAGGACGGTGAGCTGCTCCTGAACCGCTCGCCGTTCTCGTCGGTCTACTCCGACGTGATTCGGAACTTCGTTCGAGATCCTCGCTTTGAGCCCATTCGACGGCTCATCGGCGAGGACGCGCGGATCGGCGATGAGGAGAAGGATGGCGTCGTCATCAACCTCTACAAGAACGTCAAAGGGTCGTTCTATCCGCGCCTCGGTTGGCACACCGACGGCCTGCGCGATCTCTTTTATGGCCGGATGCCCGACCGAATGCTCAACGTCGGGCTCCACTTCAACCGAATCACTGAGGCCGACGGCGGGCTCCGGCTGGTTCCTGGAACCCACAAGCAGGGGTTTTGGTCCATGGCCTTCGCCAAGCCCTACTTCGTCTCCCATCGGGCGGACCGTCGGGAGATCTGTGTCGAGACCGAGCCGGGTGATCTCACGATTCACGACGGTCGCCTGTGGCACCGTGTCGCGCGCTCCCAGAAGTTGGGCGACGGCTCCCTGAGGCGGTCCATGTACGTCCCCTACGTCACAGGCCCCTACGAGCCCAAGAGCCCCGAGAGCAAACCCATGGCCTACCACCGGCTGTTCGGGATGGTCACCCGCCTCCGCCGCCGGCTCCCTCTTGGCGCCTCTTGAGCGCCTCCTGAGCGCCTCCTGATCCGATCAGATCGCTCCTGATCTGAGGGGGTTTTGAGCGACCCTCAGGTAAAAAAAACGTACGCGTTTCAACGCGGTTCGATTCTTCGCCTGGATGGCTATTGTGCTCCGACGCACGATGGCTATGGTAGTGCAGATCATCGTCTCGGGGGCGATGAGAATCGGCGTGTTTCGGTCGCGACCTTCCGCGGAGCGAGCGCGCTTGAGAAACGGGTCAGTCGGGAGTGGTTTTGGGTTCAGTGCGACCCCAGGTTACTGAGGTACGCGTGCACAGCGCACGCGCCCGTACGCTCGCCCTCGCACACATGCGAGAGGGGACCGCCCTTGGACGCTCGGCTCGTTGGGCGCTGACCTGTGGCCTGCTGATGACCGGCGCCTGCGCTGACCCCGACCCGGTCTGCGCCGGCTCCTGTGAGGGCCGGGCTTGCGGTGATGACGGCTGCGGCGTCGCGTGCGGCACCTGCGCGCCCGATCAGACCTGCTCTCTCGACGGTCTCTGCCTCGACCCCGAGCCGCTGTGCCAGGAGAGCTGCTCCAGCCAGGGCGCGGTCTGCGGTCAGATCTGCGGCGAGGTCTGCGGGGAGTGCGCTGGAGCCCAGGAGGCCTGCGAGCTTGGCCAGTGCGTCTGCGCGCCCGCCTGCGAGGGTCAGTGGTGCACGGACTCGGA
>CALCNF010000696.1 GCA_937897815.1 uncultured Pseudomonadota bacterium
CCGGGTCACATCCCGGGATCTCTGAGCGCGCCCTACGTCGAGAACCTGAAGGCGAGCCACGGCCCCCTGCTCCCCCTGGAGGCCCTACGCTCGCGCTACGAGCGCCTCGGCGCCGTCGGCTCAGACGACGATCGAGACGTGATCTGCTCCTGCGGATCCGGGGTCACCGCCTGCCACGATATCTGGGCCCTTCACCTCCTCGGCAGGACCAACACGAAGCTCTATGAGGGAAGCTGGAGCGACTGGTCTTCGGACCCTTCGCTTCCGACCGCGACCGGTCCGGAGCCGGGCGGTTGAGTCCGAAATCGGACCTCTGCGATCCGATTTGTCACGCAAGAGCTGCGTTCAGGTCTTGCAACCTGCTCCAGACCTCTGTTTTATTCCGCTCGCGAATCCCTGTCGGGGACCTATCACACAGGGGGGGCCAGAGCAGCCTTCCCGAGATTCTAAGGAGCAACACATGAGCATCATCGGAAACGCCGCACCCGCGTTCAGCAGCAAGGCCGCCAAGAACGGCGAGATCGTCGAGATCTCCCTGGACGACTACAAGGGAAAGTGGCTCTGCCTCTTCTTCTACCCACTGGACTTTACGTTCGTCTGCCCGACCGAGCTGGTCGCGTTCTCGGACCGCGCCGCGGACTTCAACGCCGCTGGCTGTGAGATCCTCGGTGTCTCCGTGGACTCCGCTCACACCCACATGGCCTGGATGCGCACCCCGCGCACCGAGGCGGGCGTCGGCGCGCTGAACTACCCCCTCCTGCAGGACCTCGGCGGCCAGATCGCCAGCGACTACGATGTCCTCGCCGGTGGCGGCGTCGCGTTCCGCGGCCTCTTCCTGATCGATCCCGAGGGCACCGTGCAGCACAGCACCGTGAACAACCTCCCCGTGGGTCGTAACGTGGACGAGGTCCTGCGTCTCCTCCACGCCTTCCAGTTCACCAAGGAGTCGGGCAACGTCTGCCCCGCGAACTGGGTCCAGGGCGACGCCGGAATGGCCGCGTCCCTCGACGGCGTGAAGGGCCACATCGGATAAGCGACGTCTGAGACGTTCGTGATTCGAACTCAAGGCGCGTGGCCCCTCAGGGTCACGCGCCTTTCTCGTTTCAGGGTCCGGCGGGCTCGACGAGTCGCTGAACCTTCTCACCGACGCCCAGGGTGTGCTCGGTCGTCTGACCGCTCGGCCACCGGACGGTGACCTCTGCGGTCTTCGCCTCACCGAGCCCGAAGTGGGCAATAGGCGGACGCTGGCCGAGATAGCCCTCGCCGCAGGTGATCATCCGGCGCTGGAGACCGGCTGGCGTCTTCGCGGTGACCACCGCGCCGATGCCCTCGCGGTTGGGTCCACGGGCCTCCAGGGAGATCCGGAGCGCTCGAGAGCCCTGACCGACCTCGTTGAGGAGCAGGCGGGGACCCTCGCCGAACTGGGTCACGATCAGGTCCTCGTCTCCGTCCCGGTCGACGTCGACCACGGCCAGGCTTCGACTGTTGGCCTGGAAGGTCTCCACGCCGCTCTCGGGTCCAAAGAAGAGCAGACCCTGGTCCTGGATGTACAGCTGGTTGGCTTGAGCGTCGGCCGGCGAGCCGTGGATCCAGCCATTGTTCATATAGAGGTCCTGGTCGCCGTCGTTGTCGAGCTCGAAGAAGAGGGCCGCCCAGGCCCAGCCGCGGTCCCCGGGCTCAAACCTGCGGGTCTCCTCGGAGGTGAAGCCGTGCCCG
>CALCNF010000697.1 GCA_937897815.1 uncultured Pseudomonadota bacterium
GTGGGCTGATGCCTCGCACGACACACAGCGCCTCATGGTTCCGTGTGCCCGGACTGAGCGAGGCCGTTGGGGGCTACCTGCAGGAAGAGCGCGCGGCGTTGGAGCGTGAGATGGCCTGGCTTGACGAGCGCGGGCCGTTCAAGGAACCGACGAGTGAACCTGGATGAACGCTCCTGTCTCAGGTACGTTCCCTGCCTCCTGGAGGTCCTATGCCCACCGCTGACACAGAGTTCTCGAGAAGCCTGGAGATTGAGCTGCCCCTGATCTGCGGGGCCATGTACCCGTGCTCCAACCCGGAGCTCGTCGCGGCGGCGTCGGAGGCTGGCGGGATCGGAATCATTCAGCCCATCAGCATCATCTACGCTCACGGGCACGACCTGCGGGAGGGGATTCGGCTCATCCGGAAGCTCACCGACAAGCCCATCGGCTTCAACGCTATCGTCGAGAAGTCATCAAAGGCGTACGAAGACCGAATGAAGGCGTGGATCGACGTGGCCCTTGAGGAGGGCGTCCGATTCTTCATCACGGCGCTCGGGAACCCGAAGTGGGTCTGCGAGAAGGTCCACGCGGTCGGCGGCCTCGTGTACCACGACATCACCGAGCGCAAGTGGGCGGAGAAGGCGATCGACGCGGGCGTTGACGGCCTGATCTGCGTGAACTCGCGTGCGGGTGGCCACGCTGGAGCGAAGACTCCTGAGGAGCTCTACGAAGAGCTGAAGGACCTGGGGGTTCCGCTGATCTGCGCCGGCGGAATTGGCGGGCCCGAGCGCTACATTCAGGCTCTGGAGCTCGGCTATGCAGGAGTGCAGCTGGGGACGCGCTTCATCGCCGCGGAGGAGTGCCACGCCCACGTCGACTACAAGCAAGCCATCGTTCGGGCCGAGGCGGATGACATCGTCCTGACGGAGAAGATCTCCGGGGTCCCGGTGGCGGTGATCAAGACACCCTACATTGAGCGCGTGGGGACCAAAGCGGGGTTCCTCATGAAGCGCGCGCTTCGTCATCCGAAGCTGAAGCACTACGCGCGGATGTACTACTCGCTGAAGTCCATCTGGCAGCTGAAGAAGGCCAACGCGCAGGGCATGAGCTACAAGGACTATTTCCAGGCCGGTAAGAGCGTCGATGAGATCGACAAGGTCGAGACGACCGCGGAGATCATGGAGCGCTTCCGCGCGGCCCATGGGGGCAGCTGATGCGCGGACCGCTTGTGGTCCTCCTTGGCCTGCTCGTCGCGTGCGGCGATACGGAGGCCACCTCCAGCGCGAGCGCGGATGCGAGCTCGGAGGTCACGGCGGCTGACGCCGTGGGCGCAGACCTCGTGGAGGAGGACGCGGTCGAGGTGGTGGACCCACAACGCGCCGCGATCCCCGATCCGACCGAGCGGCTCTTCGCCGGCGTCGCCGAGGTCGACCTCGGCTTCCCTGTCGGCTCCGCGACTGTCGGTTACGCCCCCGGGAAGGGCGCGAACTCGCCCTACGCCATGACATTTCCCGGGACGAACGCCCAGCACACCAAGCTCACGGCCAAGACCCTGGTCTTTCGCAATGAGGGACACGCCCTGGTCATCGTCCGTACGGACACCATCGGGATCTGGCAGGACATCGTGATCGATGTGCAGCGGCGCCTGCGAGAGCTCGGGCGCGCTGACCTCGCGAAAGGCCTGATCATCGCGGCGAGTCACACGCACTTGAGCGGCGGCCACATCTTTGACCACCCCATCGGTGAGTTCGCCGTGGGCCCGTTCATCCCTGGCTTCTACATGCGGGTGCGCGACGCCATGGTGAACTCCATCCTCGAGGCCGACGCCGCGGCGGTGCCGGCTCGGGTCGGCAGCACGACGGTCCAGGTTCCGGATCTCCACAATGATCGGCGCTGCCAGAACGGTCCCGTACAAGACGACAGCCTGGGCCTGATTCGGGTGGAGGATGACGGTGGCGTTCTCATGGCCGCGGTCGTGAACTACTCCATGCACGGGACGATCCTCGACGCGGGTTGGGTCCTGTCCAGCGACGCGCCTGGCGCCGTGGAGCACGGGATCGAGCGCGCCCTGAGTGAGCACGCTCCCGTGCTCTTTCTTCAGAGTTGGGCGGGAGATATGGCGCCAAACGTGCCCGACGGCTACGTGGTCAATGATGGGGCGCCCGAGTACCACGAGGGCCTCGCCGACCTGGACGTGATCGCCGCTGCCGCTGGGGACATCATCGCCCCCTATATCGCGTCCATTCAGACGGAGTCGGACGCGGCGATCCGGGTCGCCTCCGAGCGGTTCCCGCTCGACGGGAAGATCATCAACCCCGACGGGAGCTTCGATGCCTACCCGATGGGCGGGATCTGGTGTGTGCCCGATGAGGGCGACGCGAGCTGTGAAGAGGGCTTTGAGCCCTACACCTCTGAGGATCTCGCTTGTCTGCCCTTCAATGAGGACCTCACGGTGACCTGGGGGCAGATCACGGCGGCGCGAATCGGTGATTTTGGCTTGGTTACGCTTCCAGGAGAGCCGTGCACGAGCGTCGGGGTGTCCATGCGTGACGCCGCCATCGCATCCACGGGTCTGGATCAGGTCTTCGTGGTCGGATACGCCCAGGGGTACCTGTCGTACCTCCTTGACCCTCATGATTACTGGATGGGTGGCTACGAGGCGACGAGCGCGCTGATGGGACCGAACTTTGGCCCGTATCTGGTCGACGTA
>CALCNF010000698.1 GCA_937897815.1 uncultured Pseudomonadota bacterium
CACGTCGCCAGGCGCGTACCAGTCGAGCTCCGGCGTGACCTGCATGGTCAGCTTCGAAGCGGAGCCAACAGACACGGTCAGGGTTGCGGGGACTCGAGCGTCCGCTGCGACCTGCGCCTGGGCGCAGATGACCTGCGTCGATCCGACCTGCTGGCCCTTGAGGGTCATTCCCGTGACGAGCGCGACGCTCGTGTTCGTCAGCTCGACCGTGGTCGGGAGGTTCGGGATGTCATTCCCGTACTCATCCTCGACGCGGCAGGTGACCGTGGAGGTCTGTCCGCTCTGGATGCTAGCGGGGCTCACCTCTGCGACCGTGCGGATCGCGGGACCCTCGAAGACCACGAGGGTCGCGGGAGTGTCATCGATGATCGCCGAGCCAGAGATTCCGCACTGCACCTGAATCACGCCAGCCTTGGTCGGCGTGATGGTGTGGTCCACGATCTGGGCCTCACCTTCGGGCACTGTGCGAATGAAGGTCTCCATGGTGACCGGCATGCCATCGCGGTTCTTGACCACGCAGACGGCCTGCACCGCGGTACCAGCCTTCACGCTCTCCTGGGAGAGGCTCGTCTGAACGACGAAGTCCGCGTCCACCGAGATCGGTGTGGCTGAGGTTCCCTCGGTGGCGTCGCTGCACGCCGAGGCGATCATGAGGCTAGAGACTAGAACTGTCTTGAGAGCCGATACTTTCATCGGGCCACTCCTTGTTGTGCACGCATAGCGCGCTCCACGGCAAAGTTGCCTAGAGACCGACCCAGTGAATTGGCGGCGGAGTATACGGATCCTTCTCGCACATGCAAGCTACAAGTCGGATATGTGTTTTTCGAAGTAAAGTCAGTGCCTTGGGTGCGTTTTTCGGTGTCAGGGGAGGCTCTGTTTATGAACTTTTTTTCCCGCGGTGAGCCGCCCTTCGATGTATCCGCCTCCTTGACCCTGGCTCGCGCGCGCGTTACGCGTGCGCCATGGGCGGAATCGTCGACCGAAAGAATGAACACATCTCCATTTGCCTCGAAGAGGACGTGGAGTCGGGCCGCGCGCCGGGACTAGGCCGATGGCGCCTGGACTATCGAGCGCTCCCCGAGTTGAACCTGGACGAGGTGGACCTCACCACTCAGCTCCTGGGCCGCGCGCTTCGCGCTCCCCTGCTGATCGGCGCTATGACGGGAGGCTCGGAGGAGGCCGGCCGTATCAATCGAGTCCTCGCGGAGGCCGCTCAGCGATGCGCTATCGGGTTCGCTATGGGCTCCGGTCGGGTCGCGATCGAGCGTCCGGAGGCGATGGCCTCGTTCCAGGTTCGTGACCTGGCGCCAGATGCCCTGATCTTCGCGAACCTCGGGGCGATCCAGTTCAACTATGGCCTCGAGGCGGAGGACGCCAATCACCTCGTGCGCGAGATGGGGGCCGACGCCATCAACCTGCATTTGAACCCCCTTCAGGAGGCGATACAGCCGGGAGGGGACACAGACTTCAGCGGATTGCTGGACCGCCTCGCCGGTGTCGTCGAGAAGATCGAGGCTCCCGTACTCTTTAAAGAGGTGGGCTCCGGGATCGGCGCCTCGACGGCGAGGGACCTGGCCAAGCTCTCTGTGGCAGGCCTGGAGACCGCGGGGGTCGGCGGAACCAGCTGGGCTCGAGTGGAGGCCCTGAGGCAGCCTGAGGATCGGGCTCAGTTCGCAGGGAACGCGCTCGCTGGCCTGGGGGTTCCTACAGCCGAGAGCATTATCGCCTGCCGAGAGGCCCTGGGTGAGGACAGGCTCGTCGTCGCCTCGGGAGGTATTCGTACCATCGAGCACATGGGGACGGCCCTCGCGCTCGGAGCGAACGCTGTCGCGAGCGCGCGCCCGTTCCTCGAGGCCGCGCAGGGCGGAGTGGAAGAGGTCGTTACGCTCATCGAGCACTACATTCATGCGCTGAGGGTGCTTCATTTCGCCTGCGGCGCTCGCACCCCCCTGGATCTGCGCGGCCGGCTCGTCGAGGCCCCGGGCTGATGGGCCACGCTTCGGCTCACGGGAAGGTCATCCTGGCGGGGGAGCACTTTGTGGTGCACGGCACGGCCGCGATCGCGCTCCCGATCGCCTCGCTTGAAGTGAGCGTCTCGATCGAGCGCTCTCCGGGTGCATGGCGAGTCCCTGCTGGGGTTGAGGAGCACCTCAGAGCGTGCCTGGAGCACCTGGGAGAGACGCCAGAGGACCTCAGGGCGGAGGTTGAGACGTCGCTGCCCGTAGGCGCAGGGCTCGGTGGCAGCGCCGCGCTCGCCGTCGCCCTGGTTCGCGCCTTGGGAGACAGCGCCCTGGATGACCGGGCGGTGCGCAACAAGGCTCATGAACTCGAGGGGATCGCCCACGGGAGCCCCAGCGGAATCGATGACGCTGTGGCGGCCTTCGGTTGTCCGGTGTTTATGTCGCCCGTGCGGACCATCGAGCCCCTTGAGCTCGCGGAGCTACCGCCGCTCTGGGTAGCGGTCTCCAACGAGCCCAGCTCCACACGCGATGCCGTCGACCGCGTTCGCGCGCTGATGGAGGAGGACGCGGAGAGCTTCTCTGCCCTGCGCGCCCGAGGGGGCGAGCTCGTCGCG
>CALCNF010000699.1 GCA_937897815.1 uncultured Pseudomonadota bacterium
ACGGACTTCTACCTGGATACGGACGGTGATGGGTACGGCCAAGGCCTCCCGACCTGCGCCTGTGAGAGTCCGGACGCGGGCTGGGTGCCGGCTGGAGGAGACTGCAACGAGCTGGTCACCGGGATTAACCCGGGCGCCACGGAGACGTGCAATGGCATGGACGACGACTGCGATGGGGAGATCGACGAAGAGGACGCCTCAGGGTGTGTGACCCAGTACCGGGACGAGGATGGCGACGGATATGGGCTGGAGCTGGACAGCAAGTGCTTGTGCCAGGGGAGCCCGGGTTGGTCGACCCAGTTTGGTGACTGCAACGACTTCGACAAGAACGTACATCCCGACGTAGACGAGACCTGCAACACCATCGATGACGACTGCGATGGGGCGGTGGACGAGGTGGGCGCCGATGGCTGCTCACCCTACTGGCTCGACCAGGACGGCGACTCCTATGGTCTTGAGGACAAGGTGAAGTGCCTTTGCGGCCCGACGGGGGCCTACATCGGCAGCGCCCCCGGCGACTGTGATGATCTCGACGCTGGCGTTCATCCGGGTGTGACCGAGCTGTGCAACGGGAATGACGATAACTGCAACGGTGAGACAGACGAGGGGGAGAACGCCTCGATGTGTCCGCAGGTCGCCCATGGCGTCGCGGGCTGCTTGGAGGGCAACTGCCAGCTCATCGATTGCGAGGAGGGCTGGAGCGACGCGGATGGCGACCAGTTGAACGGATGCGAGTGCCCGGGTGGGACGCTTGAGCTTGGCGGCGGAACCGTCGGGCAGTCGTGCTTGGAGCCCGTTGATCTTGGGGCCGTGACGGACTCCGGGGCGGTCCTCGAGGTCACGGACAACATCGCGCCCGAGGGAGATGAGGACTGGTACAGCTTCACAGCTATCGACGGAGCTGATCCCGAGAGCTGTGACTCGTTCGATCTCCACGTGGATTTCATTCACAACCCGCAGGGGCAGTTCGTCTTTGATGTTTACGAGACCAGCTGCGCCGCTTCGGGCGAGATCTGCAAAGAGGTGACGGAGTTCACCGACAGCACCAACTTCCTCACCACGGTCGGGGGAGACTCTCCCGAGCCGCTCGGAGAGTGCCCGTGTCAACCGGGCGAGGACACGGTCGAGGGTTTCCAGCAGTGCACCGACCAGACGAGCGTCTATATCCTGCGCGTCTACCGGGCCCCTGGCTTCGGTCCCTCGTGTTCCGCCTATACCCTGCGGGTGCGCAATGGCGCGCCCCAGTAGAGCGGACCATCCACAGGGCTGATTTCACTCACAGAGTCAAAGTTACAGAAATAGGGACAGAGACTTGTGAAATGGGTCAAAGGTGTGCAGAATACCTACACGCGCTTCAAGGTCAGCTGGCTTAGTCAATGGGGGTTGGGCCAGCCTCGAAGCAGGCAGATGAAACCTGGAGAGGGAGGATAAGTCACATGGCGAAGCAGAGTAAGAAGGGCATGCCCAAGCTTCCGACCATCAAGAAGTCTGCAGGAGCGTTCCTGTCTTCTGACGAGGACAAGATCACCCAGAAGCAGGCGGACAACCTCTCGAACTACCTGGTGATGGCCGGTACGGATGTTGGTGGAGAACAGATCGGTACGCACTGTTCGCACGCCTCCCACGGCTCACACGGTTCTCACGGCTCGCACGGTTCGCATGGTTCCCACGGCTCGCATGGTTCTCACGGATCGCACGGCTCGCACGGTTCCCACGGATCGCACGGTTCCCACGGATCGCACGGTTCGCACGGTTCGCACGGCTCCCACGGCAGCTGGTAGTCACTGCACTACGGGACGCGCGCGCTTAGGGAGAGCCCCCGCTCCAGGCGGACGTGTCAGCAGGCGTTCGCGCACACAGGCGCGAACCCCCGAGGGAACGGTCTAAGCGGTTGATCATTCTAGGTCTCGCAGTCGCGACCTGTGAGCATCACGGCGCCGCGCTGGTGATCGACGGTGAGATTATCTCGGCCGTCGAAGAAGAACGCCTCAATCGGCAGAAGCACTACGGTTGGTCCCCTCCCGGCCGACCCGGTGCGAATCTCTGCAACGACCCCAGCCTTACGCTCAATGATGTCATGTGCCGCGAGTCAGTGCGTCACCTTCTGGATGAGCGCGGTCTGAGCCTCTCGGACGTGGATGTGATCGCGGTCAACGGTGTTCCCCATCGCCACCATGGCGCGCGCGAGTGCGTGCGTGACGGGCGTTATCTCTTTGTGCCTCACCATCTCTCTCACGCGGCCTTAGCGGCGCGAACCAGCCCTTGGCGGTCTTGCAACGTGCTCACGGTAGACGGTCGCGGCGAGTATGAGACGGCCGCCTTCTTTACCTATCGCGATGGTGTGCTGGCCCGACAGGCCGAGCTGCCTGCGGGGGATGGACGCTCCTTGGGCGGCGCCTATGAGACGGTGACACGCGTCATCGGTTTCGGGCCCCACGGGCAGGGACAGACCATGGCGCTCGCGGCCTACGGGAGGCCCTCTAGCATCCGATTGGCGCCGGCTTTCTCTGTTCGCTCGTTCGAGGACTTTGAGCTCGATGAGCGCGCCCTGCAAACGTTGGCTGAGGCGCGAACGAGCCCGGAGACCGAGCTGCACGATGCCGCCAACTCAAACCTGGCTGCGGACATACAAGAGGCCTTGGAAGACGCGCTCGTGGCTCTCGCCAGAGACGGGCAGGCGCGGGCTCCCTCGTCGCAGTGGGCGATCGCGGGAGGCGTGGCGCTGAACTGCCGGGCCAACTCGGTGCTGAGGGACGCCCTTGGCGTGGATCTCTGGGTGCCTTCGGCGGCCCACGATGCAGGGACTGCGCTCGGCGCGGCGCTTGAGGCCGCTCATCTCCTTGGAGAGCCCCCATGCGAGCCTCTTCGGACCGCTGGCCTGGGGCCTGAGATCGAGGGCGAGAGAGCCCGGGCAGCCCTCGAGGCACGGGGCTTGAGCCCTGTGGAGGGCGACGCGATAGAGACGGCCGCCGAGCGCCTCGCGGGCGGCGGCGTCATTGGATGGGCGGTCGGGCGACTCGAGTATGGTCCGCGGGCCCTTGGCTTCCGAAGCATCGTCGCGCATCCCGGTCACTCAGGTGTGCAAGATCGTGTGAACGCCATCAAGACCCGGCAGCGATGGCGTCCCTTTGGGCCGAGCGTCCTGGAGGAGCACGCTAACGCGTGGTTTGTCGATTCTGATTTTGGTCCGTTCATGACGTTCACGGCCGACGTGGTGCCTGCGCAGCGGGAGCGCGTCTCCGGAGTCGTGCACGAGGACGGATCGACCCGTCCCCAAGCGGTTGATCAGGGCACCAATCCGCCGTGGAGAGCCTTGATCGAGGCGTTTCACCAGCGCTCGGGAGTGCCCATGGTGCTCAACACATCGTTCAATGGAAGGGACGAAGCGATCGTCGCGACTGAGGAGCAGGCGGTAGAGTCGGCGCTGCGTCTCGGGTTGGATGGGCTGGTCTTAGGGTCCTGCTACGTAGATCTCCCGGGCTCGGCGCGTTAGTCTCTAGGTATGCCAAGCCAGACCATACGTATCGGACTGTCATGCAACGAGGGGTGCCTCTATTGCTTTGCTGATCCCGAACTGTGGGCAGACAGGCCGCGGGGCTGGGGTGAGGACTACTCCAATCTGATCTCCGACGACTGGAAGCGAGAGATCCGCGAGATACGCCAGGCCGGCTATGACGGCCTCTCGATCTCGGGGGGAGAGCCGCTCCTGTATCCCGATCTCGTGAAGATGGTGAAGTACGCCAGGCTCCACGGCTTTGACCGGGTGGAGCTCCAGACAAACGCGACTCTCCTCACCCAGGAGAACGCGCGTCGCCTGGCCCGAGCTGGCGTTTGCAGCGCGCTGGTCTCACTACCCAGCCATGTGGAGAAGGTCTACGACGCCATTACAGTGACCAAGGGCTACTATCGAGCCGCTGTGATGGGGTTGAAGAACTTCCTCAACGAGCACATTCACGTGGTGCTCTGCCATGTGGTCTGCACGGCGAACTATCGACACTTGCCGGACTACGTTGATTTCGTGGCGGAGCACTTCCCGCAGATCCAGCGGATCTCCTTCCTCTATGTGCAGCCCGAGGGTCGCGGCCGCCAGAACCCCAATCTCTATCCGGATCTCCGAGATCTGAGGCCCTACTGGGAGCGCGCTATGGAGCGCTGCGACGCTCAGGGCATCCAGTTCTCCACGGACGTGCAGACGGGACTCCCCTTGTGCATGCTCAACGGACACGAGGACAGGACTGACCTGAACCTCCTCACAGACCCAGGTGACTTCTGGGGGGATGATGTCTCCTCCTTCGCCTACATGCAGGGGCACAAGCGACACGGCGAGCGGTGCTCCGAGTGTTTCTTCACCAAGGTCTGCTACGGGTTCTGGAACGAGTATCTGGACGCTTACGGCGACGAGGGCCTGGAGCCTGTGGTCGAGACACCCCGACTCAGAGAGCTGTTCCCATCTGTGGTTCAGGGGGTCGAGGCGCCTCGCGTGGATCAGGCCGAGGTCTCTCGGATGTTCCCGGAGGGAGGAATCCGTCGTAAGCCGCCCGCCAAGCAGCTCCAGAGCGACGCGTCCTGAGCGGTGAGCGCGTCGGTTGACCAAGCGCTGGAGCGTCGCCCGAACGAGGCCTTCCCGCTCCTGAATGTCCCGGAGCCTGACGGAGTGCTTCGCTCACGAAGGTGGGTTCAGGCCATCGACCGAGCGTGGCGTTCAGGCGCGCCCGGTGTCTTCTTCTCGGCGCCCGGCTTTGAGCGACGGGCCGACTTCGGTGGCCTCGTCGCTCACGCGGTCGGACGGGGTCTGGACACAGGTTGGGTCAGCGATGGCAGGCTCTTTGAGGACGTCGGATACACCCAGAAGCTCGTCGAGCGCGCGCGGCTACGCTGCGTGCATCTGAGGGAGCGCGGGGGGGATGTTCAGCGGCTTGAGCGCGTGGAGGCGCTCCTCGTCGCGCAGGGCGTCGAGGTCTGGCTCTCCAGGGAGCTGTCGGCGTTGCCGGTCTCTGAGCTCGACGCCGCGCTTGAGAGGAGCTCAGGCGGGTACTGGACATGGAACCCTGAAGAGACGAACGGCCCCTCGCCTGAGGAGCTCTCAGCGTTGCTCGTTGAAAAGGGTAGCGACCTCCCTGGCCGTGTTGTGGGGCTACCGCTTTGCCTCTCCGCTGCGGGGAACGCCGCGAGCCGTGTGTTCAATGAGGCTCAGAGCTTTGATGGTCTCTCGGGGCCGAAGTCGGAGCGCGTCCTGCCTCCCGCATGCGCAGGCTGCGCTCGTGACATGACCTGTCCGGGCCTCCCCGCCGCTTGGTTTCGCGACCACGGACACGACGCGCTCACCCCATTCGCTCCGGTGGATGAGGCGAGGCCCTGGGCGCCGATCCCAGCGGGCGAGTTCTCGGCCTTTCGCCCGACGGAGCGAACGAGGCTGGACGTCGCGCCGCGCTATCCGGACACCGCGCTGATCACCTTGATGGTCGCTGGGTGCGACCTCAGCTGCATCTTCTGTGACACTCCCCAGGAGGGGATGGACATTCGGTTCTCCACCCGCGACAGCGTTCGCGCGTCGCTTGATGCCATGTCGAGCCGCTGCTCGACTGTGCTCTTCACCGGAGGGGAGCCCTCACGCCTCTCGTGGCTGACGGAGGTCTTCCAGGACGCCCGCGAGCTCGGTTACGAGTTCATCCAGATGCAGAGCCACGCAGGGGCCGCGGCGGACCCTGCGGTGGCGGACGCCTGGATCGAGGCTGGCCTGAGCGGCATTGATGTCCCCATTTACGGCGCGGACGCGGAGACTCACGAGGCGGTCACCCGAACCCCTGGGAGCTTTGAGCGGACCTTGGCTGGGCTTCAGAATCTCCGTGACCGTGGCGCGCGCAGCGTGATTCATACGACCCTGTTTCGGAGCAACCTGGAGCACCTCACCTCCATCGTGGGGCTGATCGAGGGGCTCGGCCCGGACGGCGCGTATCTTCAGGTCACAGGTGAGGTGGGTGCGCCGGGCACCTATGACGTGGTGGCGCCCTCTCCAGAGGAGGTGGGTG
Organism: uncultured Pseudomonadota bacterium; assembly: GCA_937897815.1. Lineage (GTDB taxonomy): Bacteria > Myxococcota_A > UBA9042 > PHBI01 > CALCNF01 > CALCNF01. The sequence continues at coordinate 6,030 of CALCNF010000699.1, forward strand.
TGGCCATGATGGACGCCTTCTCGACCCTCACGCCCCAGACGCCGATCCAGCTCTCCGATGTGGCGCCGTGCCTCGTCGCGGGCCTTGAGGAGCAGGTCATCTCCTGGCGAGGAGATCGCGCCGCGGCCCAACGACCGGTGGTCTTGCCCTACAGCGAGTGGCTGATGGTCTTCTCCGGGGGACGCACCAAAGGACATCACGCTG
>CALCNF010000700.1 GCA_937897815.1 uncultured Pseudomonadota bacterium
GCTGTGGCTCCTGGTTGGTTGCTCAACGCCCCAGACCTCGGAGGGAGTGAACGACGTCGTGAGCGGCGACACCGACACCGGGTTCGACACAGAGGTCGTTCCAGCCGAGCCCGTCCACGTCCTCCTGGCCCACAACGCGTCCTGGACCCTCGCGTCGAACGATACCGATCCCTTCGCCCTTCGAGTCGAGGGCGTGCGCTGTGATGAGGCAGCCGTCCTCGTCGAAGAGATCGCCATGGGGATCTGGTACGACATCAACACTGACACATGCGACCACGCCACGGTCCATCAGAAGACCCTGGTCGGCCTGGAACCGGGGGATACGGTGCTCGTGTGGATCTGGCACTACGCTATGGAGCATGAGGGCGGGGATTTCCACGCGAGGGTGGCCCTGGGTGAGCCAGAGGCCGTCGTCTGGCAGACCACGCTGCCCGTGCCAGCGGACAGCGGTCTCGTGTACGAAGAGGTGACCGTCACAGAAGCCTGGCCGTCGGGCACTCCAATTTGGTTTCATCTGTCGAACCACGGGGTGAACACCTGGTCCCTGGTGGAGCTCGCGCGAATCGATCGCCCCTGATGCTCGGTTGATGCCTAGGCTTCCTTGAGGCAACCTGTCTGGGTGGACCGGTCATAGAGGGGTCACATGAGACAGTTCCTGCTTGTGTTCTCAACGCTGCTCATCGCGACCGTGGGGTGCACCAAGGTGACGGTCTCGAGCTCCGTGAGCGTGCTCGACGCCGAGAGCTCCGGCGACAGCTCGTCAGACGCCTCTTCGGACACCACCTGGGACATCTCATCGGATGCGGACGCCGTGAGCGTGGATGTGCAGGCCGACGCGGTGGTGGACGCAGTTGCGGACACGCAAGTGGACGTGGGGGCCGATCAGGGGGCCTGTGAGCCCGCCTGCGAGGGGCTTCAGTGTGGGGATGACGGGTGCGGTGGTCTGTGCGGCGAATGTCAGGACGGCGAGGTCTGCGCCGCAGGCGATTGCTGTGTCCCCCAATGTGAAGACAAGGCCTGCGGTGATGACAGTTGCGGTGGAGTCTGCGGGACCTGCGCGGAGACGGACACCTGTGAAGAGGGTGTGTGCGTGTCGGGCCAGACCTGCGAGCCCGATTGCGTCGATAAATACTGTGGTGATGACGGCTGCAGCGGCAGCTGCGGTGAGTGCGTCCTGCTTCAGGAACTCGACGAGGATGAACAGGACAAAGACGAGGTGCTGCGAGGGCTGTATGGAATGGGCATCACGCTGGGAGAGCAGGCCTTCATCGATGAGCTGGGCGCCCAGCTGGCTCAGGTCGGCTTGCCCGGCGCTGTCTCCCTGGCTCAGCCTGTGACCTCGGGCACCTCACTGGACCACTCCACGGGCTTCTTGAGTTGTCCGGTGATCGCGCTACAGGGCGAGGCCGAGCCGGAAGAACAGGACTGTGACCAGTGGGTGAACGAGAGCAGCGGCGGCGTCTATGCCGACGTGGTCGCCAACCTCGCCAACCCGGCAAACATGCCGCTGAGCGTGACCTCGACGGGCTATGGGAAGGACGCAGAGGCCGCCTACCTTTCTGGTGTAAAGGCTGGGAATGAGTGGGCGCGCGCGCGCGCTCGATGGGACCTCGCCGCGGTCGAGAGCCCGGTATGCGACATCACGGTCGGGCCGATCAGCGCCTCCAAAAGAAAGGGCGTGATCGTCGGCGCTCACCACTTCAAGAATGTGCTGAACGCCGTTTCCGACTCCAGCTCATTCACCTTCTCCGGAGCGTATCCGACCGTACCGGACGGCCTGGCCCTGTGCAGCTTCAGCGAGAGCCTCCTGCAGGTCGCCCAGGAGCTCGCCAAGGTCTACGCTCCCGCGGACCTCCCGACCTCGGGTCCCTGCGGCGCTGGTTTCAGTCCGCCGCCGGCGCTAGCCGATGTTTATGAGCAGGCCCAGGAGGCCTTTGACGCCGGTATCTTGATTGGTATCGACGCCGAATTCTACGTCGCATCGGTCGCGTTCTTTGAGGGCGCAAAGTGCGGGCTGGGCCCCTGAGCGACGGGCCCGCCAGGCGGAAAAGACCCCTCACGAGCAGTGCCACAGGTTCGGCCCTTAGGGGCCGGGCCATTGAGGCGCTGGCTCGGGTCCGGTATTCTAGGTGTCTGCGGTGTGAGTTGACAGGCCACGACCGGGCGAGCAGCAAGAAGCGCGAATGAACGAAGCTGGCGAGAAACATAGCGAAAAGCATCTTCAGGAAGCCGGGGATGTGACGATCTTTGGATCGGACGCACAGATCGAGCTGCAGCTCGGACACGTCTGCAACAACC
>CALCNF010000701.1 GCA_937897815.1 uncultured Pseudomonadota bacterium
CCCTGGCCACCTTCGGGTGCAGCGCGCTGGACACCGAGGGCAGCGGAGCGACGAGCGACATCGATGCAGGAAGCGTGGACGGTTCGAGCTCCGATGGTGGCGAGACCGACGCCATCATCCTCGATGGCGGATGCACCCCGGGCACGCCGATCGCCCATGAGGACCCCTGTCTGGTGTGCAGCTGCAGCGATGACGGTGTCGCGACCTGCGAACCGGCCACCGCGGGAGCCGTGTGCGCGACGAGCGACTGCTGTCTTCAGGCGACCACCTGCCAGAAGTGCGAGGGAGATGACTGCCCCGTGAGCGGGATGGCCTGCACCGGTGAAGCCGTCTTCTCCTGCGAAGACGGGAACCCCTGCACAGAGGACCGAGCCACCTGCGCTGATGGGGTGTGCGCGTGCGACAACGCGCCGGTGGACAACGGCGGGTCCTGCGTGTTCGACGCCAACGCCTGCACGGTCGGAGACACCTGCCAGGAGGGTGTCTGCGTGCAGGGAGAGCCCGCCGACACGGAGGACGGAAACCCCTGCACAACGGGCGTCTGCGTCAAGGGCGTCATCGAACAGAAGGCCCTTGAGGGCCCCTGCTCCGATGGCGACCCATGCACGGTGGGCGACACCTGCATCCTCGCCCAGTGCGTCCCCGACTCGCTCAAGGAGTGCCCCGAGCTGCCCTGCGCGGAGAGCGGCTGGTGTGACTCGGACGTCGGCGACTGCGTCTATGACTTCAAGGCAGACGGCACGTCTTGCGACGCGGAGAACGCCTGTGGCGGCGAGGGCGTGTGTCTCTCCGGCCAATGTGAGCTCGCTGAGAACCCCTGCGATGACCTCAACCCATGCACCGCAGACATCTGCAGCGCCGACGGCGCGTGTCAGAACCTCCCCCTTGAGGACGGCTCCCTGTGCGAGAACCAGGTCTCCTGCACCGTGAGCACCTGCAAGGAGGGCCTGTGTCAGCCCGTCCCGGGCGCGGGATGTGACGACGGGAACCCCTGCACCCTTGATGAGTGCGAGGACGGGGGCGCCTGCACCTACACAGAGGTCGAGAATGGCACCTCCTGTGGCGACGATGACGTCTGCAACGGTGAAGAGCTCTGTCAGGCCGGGGCGTGCGAGATCTCGCCCGCGCTGGACTGCGGTCCTGGCTCCCCGTGTATGGACGTGAGCTGTCATCCCATGCTCGGGTGCCTCAATGAGCCCAAGGGCGACGGAGCGCCCTGCGGCGATGACGACGTCTGCAACGGCGAGGACCTCTGCGAGGCGGGCGTCTGCGAGACCTCCCCGCCTCTGGTCTGCGACTCCGATGATGAGTGCGTCACCTCCAGCTGTGACCCTCAGAACGGCTGCGTGAGCGAGGTCATCCCCGGCTGCGGCGATGACGAGGCCTGCCTGGGATACTTCGGTGTCCTCGACGGCTCCACCTGCATCATGGTCCCGGACGCGCTGAGCGCCATGCCCTCGGAGTTCACCATCGAGTTCTGGATTCGACCCGACGGCGCGCCCAGTGGGCCTTCGCTCTTCGACAAGATCGTGGACGGCGACTGGTCCAACCCGGGCTTCCGTATTCAGTACAACGCCAATGGACCCTCCTTCGCTGAGTCGATCCACTACCAGGAGATCAACCAGACCGGCGGGATGAACGGTCAGGTGACTCAGAAGGACACGGTCCCGGTGGGCAGCTGGACCCACTTCGCGGTCTCTCGCACGGCGGACCTGAAGTGGAAGATGTTCCTCGACGGCGTCTCCATCGGGAACGGAGGAGGGAGCAACCACTTCGTGAACCAGTCCAACGATGAGCCGCTGTGGATCGGCTGCACGGACTTCATGACGGCCTTCTTCCCAGGAGCCTTCGACGAGATCCGCATCTCGGGTGAGGCGCTGTACACGGGGAACTTCGTGGCGCCGACCGAGCCCCTGGGCGTCAACGCGTCGACCCTCCTCCTCTATGACTTCGATCAGACCGAGGGCGGAACGGTGCTCGACCGCTCAGGCAACGGAAACCATGGAACGATCATGGGCTCGCCACAGTGGAAGCTCGGCGGTCCCGTGTTCCTCCCATCCTGCGACGATGGAGACCCCTGCACCGCGGACTCCTGCGACACAGGCGCCTGCCTGCACACGCCGGTCCCGGGCTGCGGTGAGGAGCCCAAGTGCCCGTCTCATGCGGCGGTGTTCGACGGGTCGAGCTGCATCGAGATCCCCGACGTGCTCAACGACGGAACCGAGAGCTACACGCTGGAGATGTGGTTCTACTCCGATGGAGCCGAGAGCGCCCAACGCATCCTCGACAAGATCGTCGACGAAGACACGGACCTGCCTGGCTTCCGCCTGACCTACAACGACTTCCCGACCCTGATGGACAACCTCCACTACCAGGAGGTGAAGCAGAGCGGGAACCTCCACGGCGTGATGACCGGCAAGAACTCCGTGGCGCAGGGCGAGTGGATTCACTACGCGTTTGTCCGAAAGTCGACGGGCTCGGCCATGCGCTACCTGAACGGCCAGGCGCTGGGCGCCACACAGTTCAACGCGACGCTCACCGACCAGAGCAACGACACCCCCCTGTGGATCGGGTGTGAGGACTTCAGCAGCCTGTTCATGACCGGCCGGATCGACGAGCTGCGTATCAGCGCTGGAGAGCGCTACTCCTCCGACTTCGAGGTGAAGGACGTCGGCTTCGTCACGGACGACGAGACCATCGCCCTGTACCACTTTGACGAGGGCGCCGGAGACGAGGTGATCGACGCCTCGGGCAACGGCCATCACGGGACCTTCCACGGCAACCCGGCCTGGGCTCAGGAGAGCCCCGTTTGGACCGAGAGCTGCGACCCGGTAAACGGCGACGGCCTGCAGACGGGCAAGTTCATCCTCGACGCACCACTTGAGACCCTGTCGGGCGTGGCCAATCAGGCCATGACGGCGACGGTCAGCGTCTGGGGCGCTGGTGGTTCAGGCGGGTTCCCGGGCAACGGGGGCGCGGGAGCCTACGCCCAGGCGAGCTTCGAGCTGGTCCCGGGTGACCTCCTCGAGCTGGTGGTCGCCGAGGGCGGAACGACCAAGAGCGGAGGCGGAGGCGCCTCGGTCCTGACCCTCAACGGCGCGGCCCTGTTGGTCGTTGGAGGCGGAGGAGGAGCCGGAGGCGATGGCTGCAACGGCTGCTCTGGCGACGACCTGGACCTCTGTGTCGGCTGTGGTGGTGGCGCGGGCGCCATCGCGGGCAGCGGACAGAGCGGAACGCAGAACAACGTCTACGGGACAGGCTCGGGCCCCGGCCAAGGGGGCACCCAGAGCGCGGGAGGCGCGGGAGGCGTGTCCTCGGACCAGTCGATCTACGACCAACCGACGTGCTCGGGAGGAGACGGAGGGCCCTATCATGGGGGTTCCAGCCGTCAGGCGACCAACAATGGCCCCTGCAACGTCAAGCCGACGGCTACGGTCGCCGAGGGCGGTGAGGCCTTCTTTAACGGCGCAGGCGGCGGCGGAGGCTCCGGGCATTTTGGCGGCGGCGGTGGCGCGGCCAAGTGGACCTACTCCGGCGGCGGCG
>CALCNF010000702.1 GCA_937897815.1 uncultured Pseudomonadota bacterium
GCCCCGACGACGACGGCGGTCATGGGTGAGGTGAGCCCGAGGAGGTCGTTCATCGTCCCTCCGTGGCAGTGCGGCGTTCGCGAAGCGGGGTCAGCAGCTTCATCAAGTTCTCGAGAGCGCTCGCTGGTTCAGGATGCCGCCATCCCTGGGAACCACATCAGGACGCGAGCCCGATCCACAGTCGTTCCACCACCCAATATCCTGCGATGCAGGCGATCGAAGCGAGCGTTGTGATGCGGACCCTGGAAACCCAACCGGGTACGAGGCGCTTCAGCAGGGCCATGACGGCGAGCAGCGCGGCGATGATGGCGAGCTGGCCGAGCTCGACGCCGACGTTGAACGCCAGGAGCGAGGCGATGAGGCTCTCGGAGTCGGCGCCGAGGATCTCGCCCAGGACAAAGGAGAACCCAAAGCCATGCAGCAGGCCGATCAGAGCGCACACCCAACCGGTGTCTCCCCGATCCCGATGGGCCGCCCAGGCGGCGTAGAGGATGCTCGCGGCGATGAGGATCTCCACGAGGATGATGAACCACTCGCCCTCGGGCCGCACGCCCAGGAAGCCAGCGATCAAGGTGATGGAGTGTCCGAGACTGAAGCCCGTGACCATCCAGAACAGCCGGACGGGCGTCGTCGCCGCCAGCCCGAGGCAGAGGACAAAGAGGACGTGGTCGAACCCGAGCACGATGTGGAGCACCCCTTGCCAGACGAAGCTCAGAAAGGCGCTCCACCAGGAACCGTCCAGGACGACCGGTGAGGCCATCTGCCCGCCCACATCGAGGGTGCGAGGTGAGGACCATCGTGCGTCGATGATCAGGTTGTCGATGAAGATCTCGTCGCGAAGGGGCACCTCCGGGTGCCCGCTCGAGAGGCTGAGCTCCGCGTCCTCGGTCAGCGGGGTGATGCGGTAGGCGACCTCGATCTCGGCCAGATCGTACCAGGGGTCCCGCTGCGGTTCATCACCGAGCAGCGAGAGCTGGGCGTGCTCAGCGGTGGAGAACGGTGTTCGACGGGGGCTCGCCGTCACACGGTAGTCCTCCACCTCCAGAGCGATGGGCCGGCCATGCTGTTGGACCTGAATGGCGCGCGTGAGCCTCTCGCGAAATCCGGCTTCGTCCGCGCGAATCTCCTCCATGACCAGGCGGTATCGCTCGCCGGTCGGCGAGCTCTCCGCGCGAAGCAGCGGGGTGGTCGCTGGCTCGCCTCGGTCGATAGAGCGCGCGATGAGGTCGACGAAGATCAGCGGCGCGGGTGTCCGGAGGTACAGGCGCAGCCCGTCGTCCTCAGCCGAGAGGAGCACGGTTCGCTGCAGGCGACGTACGGCCGAGGCTCCCGCGCCCGGGCCCTCGGGCAGCTCGTTCCGAAAGAAGTGGGCGGCCGCTGGCCAGGCGAGCAGCGCTATCAAGGTAAGGAGCACGAGCTGCGCGCCTCGTCTCTTCGCGGCTCCGCCCCTGGGGTCGTGCCGTCCGTTCGTTCGCGCTCGCCGGTGGTTCCTCTTCATCCTGGAGGCTGGGTACCACAGGGGGAGCCTCAGAAGAAGGCGTCGCGGCCGGCTTGGCGTATGCTCCGTGCCGATGGAGGTGA
>CALCNF010000703.1 GCA_937897815.1 uncultured Pseudomonadota bacterium
TCGCGAGCCTTAGACAGCTGCTTGAGGACTCGGTCGCAGGCGGCAAACGAAAGAGTTTGCGGTAGGGCCCAGAGAAGGTGCACCCTGACGGCATGAAGCGCTCTATGGCTCTTGACGACCTTCTCCAGCCTGCATACGGCCAGTGGAGGTTCGAGCCGTGCAGACGAGCCTCCCCAGGCGCTCGTCGACTGCCCTTCGGTGGCCTCCGCGAGGTCCACCGGCGAGACCCGGTGATCGCATCGCGAGCCTCGGCGCCTGATCCATGCCCCCTGGTCAGACCAACCATCACGCGAGGCGTGCCGCCCGGCGAGGAGCACCGGCGGTCGTCTTGCAGGGCAAGAGGATGACTCTGTGCAGAAGGACGACATGGCACCCCAGGCCCTGAGGGCCGCACACCCAGACCCCCATCAAACGCAGCCATGGTCGAGGCTGCTCCATGGAGGCCAATTCGTTGGCTACGCCCGGAGCACCGGCCGGACGGAGCTGTACTCCAAGGACGGCTACGGATGGAGTGGGACAGCGATACGCTACGACGAGCGCGCTCCGCAGGTCCCGCTCCGTTTGAGCAGTGAGCGAATTTATCACGGGGACCTGGTTAGACTGGCCCCGCCCAGCGGCGAGGAGGCCACCGTCGAGCGCGTGGTCGCGATTCTCTCGGACGGTCGCGTGTGGCTCACGGACCCAAGCGGCGCGCCAGACCTGGCGCTCGACGAGGTGTGGGTGCCACCCGCCCAACCACGCATCCAAAAGAGACTGGGCAGTCTGCTCCACGAGGGCTCCATGCAGAGGCGAATCGCTGCGCTTGAGCGAGCCCTCTCAAGCACGCGCCTGCGGCGCTCCCAGCGGCTCGGCGCGCTGCTGGCGCACATGGTGATTGGGCTGGGCCTCTGTGCCCTGCTGCAGCTCGGCCTGCTTGGGCACGTCGGGCCGCTCACCAGCCTGGCAGGAGGGCTCCTCGGGTCGATGCTGTATTGGTCGCGACTGCGTCGCGCTTGCTGGAGCGCCTTGCGCCGAAGGGACATGCTCGCGCTCAGCGCCAAGGCGGCACTCTCCCTGGGGGCCGCAGGCATGGTGTTGAGCGCAGGTGCGCTGACCTTCGCCGAGGACGCCGGGCTTGGAAGCGAGGTGGCCACACGGCTGGTCGCGGGTGGCGCTCTCGGTGCCCTCCTCGGGCTTATCTGCGGTGCGCTTGGTGCGGACCTCGTTTCGTGGCGAACTGGCGGATACGCCGACTGAGAGGCGACGGCAGTCTGGGATGAATGTGCGCCACTGCCCTGCTACCGAGCCGCCCAGCGCGCCGTTCGACAAGCGGCAAGCGGCCCCGTTAGTCTGAGCTCCTCTCTACACGATTCTCAGCGGCATCCCGGTTACAGCGCGGGGGGCGGCTCCTGTTCCGTGGCAGGCCGAGTAGGCGTGAGCTAGAGGGAGGAAGTCCGGCCCCATGACCCCTTGTTTCTTGCGACCATGAACAAAGACGAGCCCACAAAGGAAGACGCCCCCTGGTGGCGCAGCGGTGTCCTCTATCAGATCTATCCACGCTCCTACGCTGACCACGGCGGGAACGGAGTGGGTGATCTAAAGGGCATCACGAGTCGGCTCGACTACATCGCCTCCCTCGGGGTCACGGCGATCTGGGTCTCACCCTTCTTCAA
>CALCNF010000704.1 GCA_937897815.1 uncultured Pseudomonadota bacterium
CGGACGGCTTCGAGATCAGCCCCTTCGACACCGTCTACATCGACCTCGGCGAGATCTCCCTGCCGATCATCGGCTCGGTCAGCCTCCCCACCATGTCCCTCGACGACCTGGTCGCCCCCCTGAATGACCTCTTCGGCGAGAGCTTCCTCTCCCCGATCGGCAACAGCCTCCTTGAGGTCTCCACGGCGTACCTGGCCCCCCTCTTGAAGGATGAGGTCGCGCCGCTGATGGGCGCCCTGATGCAGGCCTTCGAGACGGACACGGTCCTCGACGCCCCGCGCCTCAAGGCCCTCGGCCCTGAGGAGGAGGCGGTCGTCCTCTCGCTCAACACCGAGCTCGACACCGTGACCTTTACCGAGGATGGCGGCGAGATCTCCCTCGCTGGACTCACCCAGGGCCCTGGAGCCCTGGAGATCGATCCCATGGGCTCCATCCTGCGCGACTCGTGCAGCGGGTTTGACACGGTGGGCTTCACGTTCGCCAAGCAGCACCCCATGGAGGTGGGCTTCCATGTCGACCTGCTCAACCAGGTGCTCCACGCGGCCTGGTGGGCTGGCACGCTGAACACGGTCCTGGAGGACGCTGAGATCGCCGGCGCCAAGATCGCCAGCTACGGCCTGACGGACGGTCAGATCGAGACGAACTTCCTGCTTCCGCCGATCCTTGATGACTGCAACACGAAGGAGATCCTCCGTGCTCAGGTTGGCGACCTCAACGTTAAGGGCTCGTTCACCTACCAGGGGAAAGAGGTCAGCGTTGAGGCCTACCTCACGATCGACGCGGAGGTCCTGCCGGTCTCCAACGGATCCGACGTGGATCTCAAGGCTGGCATGGTCCAGACCGCGAAGGTGACCATCGTCGAAGTGAACGGTCCCGCCAACTTCGACTCCACGGTCTTCGTCGACATCGTTCAGGACTTCGTGGTCCCGACCGTCCTGGAGACTGTAACCGCGAAGGTCCTCAAGGATCTGCCCCTCCCCGCCATCAACGCTAGCTCGTTGCACCCGGTCCTCCCCGATGACGTCGTGTTCGAGCTCGGCGACCTCGAGGCTGTTCACGACAAGGGTGTGATTGGCCTCGGCGGCGGATTGAAGTAGATCCTCTGCATGGCAGAGGAACTAGATCTAGAGTCATGGAAGGCGGCGCTCGACAGCCGCTCTTCCCTCGAATCACTCGCGCGTCTCGCCCTGCTCGATCAGGGCGAGCGCGTGAGATTTCTTAGCGAGAGGGTCGGGACCAACCCCGGCTCCGGCTGGTGGCTTCAGGGCTCCCGAGCGGGGCTCTCGTCAGGCCTGCAGAGGCTTGCGCAGGATCGTCTCTGGCCGGAGAACCAATGGTGGGTGCGCTGGCTGATGGGTCGATGGCCACGAGGACACGCCGTCATCGGGCACCCGACCGCTGACGAGAGCCGACTTCACCTTGGCCTGATCGCCCCGCTCGTACCGACGCGCATGGCGCTGAGCGAAGGCCCGCTTCCCCTCTCTATCGAGGGCGTCTCGCATTTCAAGGCGGTCCATGCGGCGACGCAGCGGCCCGGCCTCGCCGGATGCCGCCTTGAGATCGAGGAGCAGACGCTGTCGACGCTCGCCGCCCGGTGGGAGGTCGACCAAGCGGCGCTGGTCCGTGTAGCCGAGGTCTGGGGCCTCTCCCAGGAGAGCACCGAGATGGCAGCCGCCCTTATCGATGGCCTCAGCGAGGGCCTCAAGCGCCCTCCTACAGTCCTCGTCGAGGCGCCTTATTGCCCCGATCCCGCGCCGAGCCTCGTCCTGGAAATCGGCCCCGTACCCGCTCGAAGCTCCATTGGACTCGCCAACGCGCTCTTCGGCCCGGAGGCGGCAGGCGACCTCACGCAGCTCGCGCGCGACCTGGGTTCCGCTCGCTTCTTTCGCGTGCGTGTCGCGCTCGGGCCAGACGGCGCCGAGTCCATGACAGCCCTGGCGGGCCCGCCCTCTCAATCGATGCGCGTCGGCTGGTAGGTGCCCCGGGGCTGAAATGACACTAGCCGCGCCGCTCGAGAGAGCGACACGGCTAGTGTGTCATCGTCATGTCCCCGTTGCGCCTAGAACACCGGGGGCTACGATTAGTTGAGCAATCGAAGGGCGTTCTGCGCCAACGAGTTGCTCTGTGCGATCATCGCGATGCCGGCCTGCTGGAGCACCTGCTCACGGGCAAACCCGATCGACTCGGCTCCAATATCAGCGTCGCGAGCGTTGCCGACCGCCTCACCAAAGTTGGCATCGGTCTGCATTAGATTCGAGACCGCGGCCTGAAGCCGATTGATGGTGCTTCCGATCACGGAGCGGTCGTCCGACAGCGTCTCCATGGCAGAGTCGATGGCGTCAATAGACACTTGGGCTTCCGCTCTGGTGTCGACCTCCTGACCATTCACGCCCAGGGCTGCAGACCTCAAATCGTTGAGGGTGGCCGTGATCTGGTCGTCGCCCGAGTTCCGGTAGCCGACCTGGAAAGTGAGACTGGGCACACTTCCATCAGCGAGCTGAATGTCGTTGAACTGGGCCACGCTCGCCATGCGATCGATCTCCTGGATGAGGAGCTGAAACTCCTGGTCCAAGTGACCTCGCTCCGCATCCGTCAAGCCATCACTGGCCGCCTGGACAGAGAGTTCACGCATTCGCACCAGCGTGTCGCTGACGCTCTGATACGTGGCCTCTGTGGTGTTTAGAATAGAGACGCCATCGTTCGCGTTGCGGATCGCCTGCTGAATACCTCTGCGCTGGGCGCGCATGTTTTCAGCGGTCGAGAGCGCAGCGGCGTCATCAGACGCGGACTGGACACGTAGACCGGAGGACATCCGATTAACGGCCTCGTGGACGGCTCGTGAGGAGTTGTGAACAGCACGATTGGAACGCATCGCACCTGAATTGGTGACGATGCTTAGGCTGGTAGCCATAGCGACACTTCCTTTGCTTCTTGTGGGCTCGGTAGATCACTCACCATGTTGGCTCGGTATGCCATGATGAGATCGGTTGTACTGAGCAGGCCGAATGCGGGAAGTCCAACAGGCTCACCCAAGGCAACGGGAGGTTTGCCCATCTGCCTTAAGCGGAATGTTTTCGAATTGACGCAGCGCAACCCGCCAGATCGCCGATTCCCTAAGCGGAACGCGCGCGCCACGCACGAGGAAAAAAAAAGCCCGGCGCATAGGCCGGGCTTTCTTCAGTGCACAGATGCTGCTGGACTCAGGAGCAACCCGTCGTCGTGCCACAGGTCACGCACTTGAGGCATGTGCCGTTCCGGACCAGCGTCATGTGGCCACAGTTCGAGCACGCGTCTCCTTCATAGCCCTGCATACGAGCCATGTCGGTCGCCGTCGACAAGGGCGCTGCCTGAAGGGCCACCGCCTGCATCCCAGAGCCGCTAGCGGCCAGGACCTGCGTGGTCGTCATGGCGCGCTTCGCGGAGGGCTTCAGCCCCTCGCTACGGGGGATGTGCGCGCTCACCGGCTCCACGTTGTCGGCGTTCACCTTCACATCATCGACGCCGTGTACCACCTCGGTGTCCTGCACGCTGATGTCCACCGCCTCCGGGGGGACCTGCGCCAGTTCGTGACGGCCCAGGTAGGTCACCGCGAGCTCACGGAAGATGTAATCGATGATCGAGGTCGTCATCTTGATGTAGGGGTTACCCTGCACCATTCCGTTCGGCTCGAATCGGGTGAACAGGAAGGCGTCGACGTACTCCTCGAGCGGCACGCCGTGCTGCAGTCCGAGGGACACGGCGATGGCGAAGCAGTTCATCATGCTTCGGAACGCGGCGCCCTCCTTCGCCATGTCGAGGAAGATCTCGCCCAGCTGGCCCGAGTCATACTCTCCCGTACGAAGGCAGACATTATGCCC
>CALCNF010000705.1 GCA_937897815.1 uncultured Pseudomonadota bacterium
CATCAAGCTGCTCGAAGATCTGAAGCTTCAGCGCCTCATTCTCCGTCGCGGCCTCAACGATGAGGTCGCACGATGCGAGTCCACCGACCTCGGTGGTCGTCGTGATCCGTCCCAGGGCCGCGTCGCGAACCGAGGCCTCGATGCGCTCCTTGGACACCAGCTTATCGAGACTTCGGCTGATCCCGGACAGCGCTCGCTCAAGCTGGGCCGCGGAGATGTCCTGCAAGACGACGTTGAGCCCGGAGACGGCTGCCACCTGGGCGATACCCGAGCCCATCTGGCCGGATCCGATCACGCCGCACGATGCAATGGTCATGGTTTCTCCTCGCTCCAGAGGCCGAAGGCCACAGGTCTACAGGGCTTCAATAAGCACGGCGACGGCCTCGCCACCCCCCAGGCAAATTCCCGCGCAACCGTAGCGCTCACCCGTCTGGCGCAGGGCGTGCGCCAGCGTGACGAGGATTCGGTTTCCGGACGCCCCGATAGGATGTCCGAGCGCGACAGCGCCGCCTCTTGGGTTCACCTTGGCCAGGTCGACGCCCAGCTCTTGTGCGACCGCGAGGGCCACGACGCTGAAGGCCTCGTTGATCTCGAAGAAAGAGACCTCGTCCAGGCTGACTCCACCCTTCTCGCACGCCTTCTGAATGGCACCAGCGGGCGCCGTCGTGAACCACTCGGGCTCGTGGGCGTGGCTGCCGGCGGCGACGATGCGCGCCAGAGGCTTCAACCCCAGGGCATCCGCCTTGTCCCGACTCATGACGACCATCGCGGATGCGCCGTCGTTGATCGTGGAGGCGTTCGCGGCGGTGATCGTACCCTCGCGATCGAAGGCTGGACGAAGACCAGCGAACTTCTCAGGTTTCCCTCGCCCAGGCTCCTCATCCGTGTCGAAGACCACGGGCTCGCCTCGACGCTGGGGGATCTCCACGGCGGCGATCTCGTCGTTGAAGAGACCCTCTGCGATGGAGGCGTTGGCCCGCCGGTAGCTCTCGGTCGCGAAGGCGTCCTGCTCTTCCCGGCTGATGTTTCGCTCGCGGGCGCAGACCTCGCCACAGTTGCCCATGTGCTTGTCACCGTAGGGATCCCAGAGCCCATCGTGGATCATCGCGTCGAGGATCTCACCGTGACCCAAGCGCATGCCCGTCCGGCCCTTTGGCAAAATGTAGGGAGCCTGGGACATGTTCTCCATGCCGCCAGCGACGATGATGTCCGCGTCGCCAGACCGAATCATCTGGTCCGCCAGGATCACGGTCTTGAGACCGGAGCCGCAGACCTTGTGAACCGTAGTCGCGCCCACCGAGTTCGGCAGTCCAGCGTAGATGGAAGCCTGGCGCGCAGGGGCCTGGCCCAGCCCTCCCTGCAGGACGCAACCCATCAGGACCTCGTCGATCTGAGCAGGCTCGATACCCGCTCGTTCAACTGCAGCGCGAATCGCGACGGCGCCGAGGCGCGGGGTGGACACTGTGGACAGGGCGCCCTGAAATGAACCCATAGGGGTCCGGGCGGCGCTCACGATCACCGACTCTCTCATCTCTTTCCTCCTGTCTCGGGGGAGGTCCGAGACGGCCATGCGGTTAGCACTCCCCTCGCGCGCGTGTCAACGATGCGCGTGGGGGGCGCGCATCAGAGCGCGGGGCCCCGCGCGAGCCCGAGACGCGTGCGGGCGCCCCTAAAGATCAGCGCACTGGAGCGCGCAGAGCCGTAAATCCGGCTCGCAGAACACGTACACGATCAGACTTCAGTCCGCGACGGGCCGGACCCTCGAAGGAACCCTTGATCGCCTGAGGGGTCACGCGATCGATCGAGAGGCGCGTTGGCGTGACGATCCAGTGGTGGTCGGCGCTGGTTCGGATCCCCACGCGGGACTCTTTCAGGCCCTCTTCGCGGATCGTGAGCCCTACGAGGTCCTCCGGTTGGGCTCCTTTGGGCAGCGCGAGGGGGAACACCGCGCGGACGCTGGGCGACTCGGGTCGAGATCCACCCACGACCTCTCCGGTGGCGACCAGGCGAAGCGTGATGCGCGGAGCGGGCTGCGAGCCTGGACTCCGAGTGGGATCGAAGGCGGCCCAGGTGTGCTCAAGAAGAAAGTCGGCGCTGTCGAGGCGGGCGTGGGTGTGGTAGCTGCCCGGGACGCGCAGACCTGGCGTGCGGGGTATGAGCTTACCCTTCGCCTCTACGCTCCCCGTGTTCGACGGGAGGCCCTCGTAATCGTCGAGCTCCATGACCTCGTCGAGTCCCGCCTCAAGGGGCGGATCTGAGACGGAGAGCCATTCCGTACAGCCGAACAAAAAGAGCGCCGACAAGAGCCCCAGGGTCGCCCCTCGCGTCAAGACTTGTCCCCGTCACCGAGGGCCGCCTGGAGCAGCGCGCCAAAGCTTCCAACCGACGCCTCCTCGCGAGGAGCCTCCTGGTCATTCCAGGTGCGATTTCCATCGACGCTCATCGCGGCCTCCGGGAGAACCTCCTCCTGCTCAAGGCAGGTGAGCGCCATCTTTCGGTCACCAGCGTCAATCCTGAGCACACGCGCCTGGATCGAGCGCCCCACCCGAAACGCGCTGGTGAGCGGCTTACCGTCCGTACCGCTCTGGCTTCCCGGCAGCAAGGCGGTCACCCCCTCCTCCAGATCGACGAACACGCCGAAAGAGGCGATCCGCGCGATGGTCCCCTCTACGGACTGGCCCACCGCGTAGCGCGAGCTGATGTCCGACCACGGGTCATCGGCCAAGGCCTTCAAGGAGAGCCCGATCCGACGTTCGTCCAGATCGATGCGGGCGATCCGCGCTCGGACACGGTCCCCGATCGAGAGAATCTCGCTCGGGTCCTTCACATGGTAGTGCGCCATATCCGACACATGAATCAGGCCGTCGATCCCCTCGGCGACGCTCATAAAGGCGCCGAAGGACGTGAGACGAACGACCGGGCCCTCGACGATGCTGCCGACTCCAAGCCCGCGAACAGCGTCGATAAAGGGGTCTTCCGACGAGGCCTTCAAGGAGAGCGCGATGCGATCGGCCTCGAGGTCCACCTCAAGGAGCACGACCTCGACCTCCTGGCCGACCGAGACCACCTCAGCGGGGTCCGTCACGCGGCCCCAGCCGAGCTCGGAGACGTGAATCAGGCCATCCACACCACCCAGGTCCACGAAGACGCCGAACTTCTGAATGCTTCGAACCGTTCCCGACATCCGCGCGCCGACCTTGAGCTTCGAGAGGATCTCCTCCCGATTCTTCTCTCTCTCGGCGTCGAGCAGGGCCCGCCTTGAGAGCACGGCGGAGCGCTCTTTCATCTCGAGCACCTGGAAGGTCAGCACCCGACCAACCCAGCTCTCCGTATCTTCGATGCGGTGCGTGTCCATATGGCTCATCGGGCAGAACGCCCGGACCCCTCCGACGTCGATCTCGAAACCACCGGAGTTGGCCGCCTCGACGCGGCCCTCGATGGCGAGACCCGCCTCATGGGCGGACCTCAGGCCCTCTAGATCGGCGTCTCCCCGGCCAATCGAGGTGCGCACATGCACGCCGTGCGCGCTGATTCCTGCGACCACGCCGCTGACAAGATCTCCGACGCTGACCCGAAGCTCACCCTTGGCGTCGAGGAGCTCATCCTTCATGACGAAACCCGTGGTCTTGCCCCCCAGGTCCAAGAAGATCTCGCGTCCCTCGTCGCTGATAGCCTCGACGGTCGCCTCAATCGAGTCTCCGGGCTCAAAACGCCCATCGGAGTTTTCGCTCTCGAAGGACTCAAAGAGCGACTCGAAGTCCTCCTCCACGATCACAGTAGGGGTGGCGACGTAGGGCTTTTCGGGCGCCGAGGTCGCCGAAGCGGCCGGAGCCTCCGCGGC
>CALCNF010000706.1 GCA_937897815.1 uncultured Pseudomonadota bacterium
CGAGCTGCGAACCCATGATGAGGATGCGGTGCTCAGCGCGGTCGTAGGCCACCTGCTGCTTCTCTTCGGAGCCAGGGCGGCCAGCGGTCCGCTGATCGACCTGTCTGGTGACCCAGAAGAGGTCCTGCGTCGCGAGCACGCGCGCTTCACCTCTCTCCTGCGATCGCTCCTCTCTCCCTGAGCGCGAGGCTCAGGGGCAGCCCCTATCGACCGGGCAGCGCTCGAGGTTGTGACGGTACGGGCATCTTCGAGCTCTCGGATGAGCCGCCCGTCTCTCCCGTTCGGGACCAGGTGAGGCGAATGGAGCAGGTCGCCTTCGGGGGGTAGGAGGCACGCTTCATGACCTCCAGCACGCACAGGTCCACCCCCTTGGTGACGCCGCCCGCCGTCTTCTCAGCCTCGCTGACCGCCCCATCCGTCAGGGCCACTCGGACCTCAACGCTGCCGTTGTTCGAGCCGAAGCACTTGCTGATCCGCCCGCGCTCCGTGTTCAGTCTCGCCTTTGTCGGGGCTCGACGACACCCGCCTGCGATGGTCAGCCTCGAGAGGGAGGGCGCGGTCACGCCAAGAGATGACGTCCCCTCTTTACCGGCGGCCGTGCCGTGCTCGTCGAGCCACCTCAAGTAGGCCTTCGCGTCGGAGGAGAAGAAGGTGCGTCGGCTGTGGGCGGCGAGGGTGAAGATCCCAGGAGCGGCGCTGCGCGCGACAGCTCCATAGACCCGGGCCGCCTCGAAGTCCTTGGACCTGAAGGCGACGAGCCCACGTCCCCAGTTCGCCCAGGCCTGCTTGGGGCTCCTGTCGAGCACACGGTCATAGGCCGCCAGTGCGGCTTTGTTTCGCTTCGCGGCCAGGTTCGCCTGGGCGTAGGCCAGCTGCACGACCGGGGAGTCGGAGGCGTATCTCTGAGCTCGTCGCAGGACCTTGATCGCTTCGTCGAAGTCGTCCTTCTTGCCTCGGGTCAGGAGCATCAGGCCGTGGTTCAGGGCGAGGTCGGGATCGTCCTTGAGCGCTTTAGCGGCGCGCTCCATGTCGTTGACGGCTGCGTCGAACTGGCCGAGGCGGTATCGAATGATCGCTCGATCCGCTCGGATCCCAGGGTCGTTCGGTGAGAGGGACGCGGCGCGGTTGATGGAGCTAAGCGCCTCGGCATAGGCCCCTCGGCGCTCAAGCACCATGGCGAGATCGGCCCGAGCGCTTACGTGCTTGGGATCCAGTTCGACAGAGCGAGTGAACGAGAGCTCCGCGTGCCGCATCTGCTTCGAGGTCCGCTGAAGCACGCCCAACATCCAATGCAGTTCAGCGCTCTTGGAGTGTCGCCGTCGCGCGGCCTGAAGGATCGACAGGGCGGCGCTGACCTTCCCCTCGTCGTTGAGCCGACGGACCTGCTCAAACGCCGCTCGAAGGTCGTCGCTCTCCGCAGCGCGAGTTCGCGCCACCGCCGAGGGCGCCACCGTAGGGCTCACCGGGGAGGGGGCCGGGGCCGCTTCGGCCTGGGCGGTGGCAAGGAGCGCCACCATCGCGAAGGCCTGGATCACCGCGCCTTGATTCCCATGGCCCGCGCTAGGACCCACTCGGGAGCCCACTTCGCCAGCTTGACGATCGCCACCATCGGACCGGGGAAGTTCACGTTCTTCCGGCCGCGCTCCAGGCCTCTTACGATGATCTCGCCGGCCTTGGCCGACTCGACCATAAAGGGCATGGGGTTCTTGTTCACGGCCGTCATGGGCGTGTCGACGAAGCCGGGGTGGACCGTAGTCACGGTCACACCGTACGGCGCCATCTGGCTTCGCAGGGCCTTCATGTAGCTGGAGACCGCGGCCTTGGAGGCGCCGTAAGCGTTTCCTCCCGGGAGCGCGACCCAGGCCGCGAGGCTGGACACCGCTGAGAGGAACCCTTCACGTCGCTCCAGCATCCCTGGCTGCGCAGCGGCCAGGGCATGGATGACGCCCATCACGTTCACGGCGATGGTGCGGCTGTCTCGAGCCAGGCTGATCTGCGGACGGCGCGTCTGCTCTCCCACACCGGCGTTCGCCACCAGACCATAGACAGGGCCCAGCTCGGACTCCAGGGAAGCGATCGAGCTCGCTACAGCGTCCGCGTCCGTGACATCGGTAGGCGCGACTGCGGCTCGACCGCCAGCCGCTTCGACCGCCTTGGCGACCTCAGTGAGCTCGCTCTCGCGGCGCGCCATGAGGCCCACATGCGCCCCACGGCTGCCCAGCGCCACGGCCACGCTCGCCCCGATTCCACTCGAGGCGCCCGTGACCACGACGTGGCGGCCTTTCAGATCGTGTCGCGGCACAAATCAGCCGCGGTCGGAGACCGGCATGTACTGACGCGGCTCGACACCCGTGTAGACCTGCGTGGGACGGAAGATGCGATTGCCCTCCAGCTGTGAGAGCCAGTGAGCCAGCCAGCCTGCCACTCGCGCCATGGCGAAGATCGGCGTGAAGCTGTCCGTCTGGACGCCGAGCTTCGAGTAGACGATGCCCGAGTAGAAGTCGACGTTGGGGTAGATGCCCTTGTGGCCGAGCCGCTCCGTTGCGTAAGCCTCGACGGCGCGGGCCGTCTCGTAGCGGTCGTCGGCTCCAAGCGTCTGGAAGAGCTCTTTGGCCAGCTTCTGGAGGATCTTCGCGCGCGGGTCCTTCGTCTTGTAGACGCGGTGTCCCAGGCCCATGATCTTGTCCTTGCGCTCGATCTTGCCTCCGACCACCTCGTCGACGTTCTCCGGGCCGCCGATCTCGTCGAGGAGGTCGAGGACCGCCTCGTTGGCGCCACCATGAAGGGGGCCAGAGAGGGTGCCGATGGCCGAAGAGATCACCGCGTAGGGATCCGCCAGGGTCGATCCTACGACGCGCGCCGAGAACGTGGAGGCGTTCATCGTGTGCTCCGCGTGGAGGATCAGTGACGCGTCCATCACGCGGGTCGCGACAGGGTCGGGCTCAACCTCATGAAGCATCCAGAGGAAGTTCGCAGCGTGGCTCAGATCGTCACGCGGGCGAATGGCGTCGTCTCCGTGGCGCAGACGCGCAAACGCGGCGACGAGCGTGGGCATCTTGGCGATCAGCTTGATGCACGCCGAGCGCTGCACCTGCGGGTCATGAATCGCCTTGGCAGGGTAGAACATTCCCATGGCGGCGATGCCGGCCTGGAGGATGTCCATGGGGTGGCCATTCTCAGGGAGGAGCTTGATGACGTCGACGATGCGGTACTTCAAGCGCCGATGGTGGCGAAGCTCGTTATCAAACTCTGCGAGCTGGTCCGCGGTCGGCAGATCACCATAGAGAAGCAGATAGGCGGTCTCTTCGAAGGTGCAGTTGTCCGCGAGGTCTTCGATGCTGTAGCCGCGGTAGAAGAGCTTGCCTTCAGTGCCGTTGATTCGGCTGATGGCCGACTCGGCGCAAGGGATGCCTTCGAGTCCACGTACGAGGGGCGCTGATTCCGACATTCGGGAGGTACTCCTGGAGGGAAAATTGAGTTCCGTTTTTAGCGGTCGGAACCGTAGTCCAGCTTCCCCCATTTGGCAACCGGAACCCGACAGGCTGCTCACGAAGAGCTAGTCCTTGTTGCGCTCCGGGAGCTTTGGGATTTTCCAGCTGGTGACCTCAAGCTGCGGTCGGCAGTAATTGGAGTGGGGCTGCTTCAGGACCGTGGCCTCGACGGACAGCAGAATGTCCCGCTGCAGGGCCACGTAGTCCATCAACTCGCGGGCCTCCTGGGTCCGTCGCGTGTAGGCGTGGACGAAGTTGCCGCGTCCATCATGAAGGCGCAGGGCGTAGTGGCTGCGCGTGGAGTCGCGAAACATGCAGTCGTAGGCGATGGAGACGCGGGCGCCTGCGGTCACCTCGACGCTCTTTCCGATGAGACTCGCCTCCGTGACTTGAACCTTTCCCGGCATGAGCCGACCGGGAAGGCGTCGTCCGGTCAGCGCGGCCCAGTAGGGGTTGGCCGTGATCTTCGTGAGCTCTGCGGGCGTGGGCTGAAGCGTGGGGTCGGGGCGTCCGGGGGACAGGGAGCCCGCCGGGTACTTCCATCCTCGGGACCACTTC
>CALCNF010000707.1 GCA_937897815.1 uncultured Pseudomonadota bacterium
AGCCCTACGGCCCCGTGGCGTCCTCCTTGGCGACGGCCCCGATCCTCGTCCAATGCGCCAGAGCCTGGTGGGGTGGTTCTGATCTGGGAGGGTCGCATCCTCTCTTGTTCGGTCGGAGACCACGTGCTCGTGGGCCGGGGTCCGGGCGTTCGACTTCGAGGGAACGACGACAGCCTCTCCCGCCGCCACGCGAGAATAGAGGTGCTCTCTGAGGGTGTGCGAGTCACCGATCTCAACAGCACCAATGGCGTCTGGCTGGGCGGACAGCGAAAGCGAGTCGCGCGAGTCGCTCCTGGAGGCGCGATCCTTATCGGACGATGTCCTCTGCTCGTGGGCCGGCCAGCGCCGGGCCCCGCGCCGTCTGGAACGGTCGTCTGGGGCGACATCTGGTTTCGGTCTTCGAAGACCACGAGGCTCTTGAGCCAGACCGCCCTCATGGCTCAGGTGGACGCTCCGGTCTGGATCCGCGGCGCCTCTGGCTCTGGAAAAGAGGGCCTCGCGTTGGCCGTGCATCGGGCAGGTCCACGATCGGGCGGCCCTTGGGTCGCCCTCAACTGCGCGGCGCTCCCAGATAGTCTGGCGGAGGCGGAGCTCTTCGGGGTGGTTCGAGGCGCATTTACAGGCGCCGATCGTGACCGAAAGGGTGCCTTCGAACGCGCGCACGGCGGGACGCTCTTCCTCGATGAGGTAGGGGAGCTCACGCCGGCCCTTCAGGCCAAGCTCCTGAGGGCGATCGAGGAGGGTCAGGTCACCCCTGTCGGAGGTGGGGCCCCTCGACCGGTTGACGTTCGGGTGGTCTCTGCGACCTGGGCGGATCTGGACAGGGAGGCCACCTACGGAGGATTTCGGTTCGATCTTCTGCAGCGGATCTCGGTGCTGCGATTGGAGATCTCCTCGCTTCGCAACCGACCCCGCGACATAGGAGCGATCTATGGGAGATTTCTCTATGAGCTGTCCGGGCCCTCGATCCCTCTCCCTGCCGAGACGCTGCGTGACCTGGAGCGGCGCGCCTGGCCGGGCAACGCCAGGGGGCTACGCGCCCACGCCCTGCGAAGCCTCCTCGGTGGCCACGACGGGCTCGATGGCCTCGGTGGAGCGACCTCCCGTGATCCCCGGAGCGCGGCCGCTGAGGCGATCGCTCGACACGAGGGAAATCGCTCCCAGGCGGCCCGTTCCCTGGGCGTAAGCCGCTCGACTCTCTACCGTTGGTTGTCCGCGGCGCCGCGGGCGTCACCGCCCGGGTTGACACTTACGGAGGCGGCGACCGATGATGAGGCCCAGGGCGATGCTGCCTAATGCTCTGATATTAAAGGTTTTAAATGTCTTCGGTGAAGATCTGCGATCGCTTTCAGTTGGAGGCGTCGAAGCTGGGTCGAACGGTGGTCTTTCAGGTCACGGTGTTCGAGCGCAAGGATCGAGGCAAGACGCGCCTGTTCGCTGAGACCGAGTGCTCAGACCCCCTTCAGCATCTGATTCAGTTCGTGATCCGAGACGCTCCGGACGTCGATGGGATCATTGATCGGTTCGTCGCTCAGCTCGTCCACAGAGGCTTCAAGCCGCTTCGTCACCGAAGCCGCAAGGAGGAGTCCCAGACCTGGGACGAGTGGGAGCGAATCGAGGTGGTGCTCGCCTCCTAGGCTCCTAAGGAGCGCGAAGCTTTCTCAGGTCGCCGACGCGGACGGTGAGCCGCTCGCGATCGAAGTGCTCAAAAAGCGGGATCGTCCACTTCCTGCTCGCGCCGACCATGGCCTTGAAGGTCGCGGTGTCGATGGTGCCTTCGGCCGTGAGGTGGGCGACGAGTCGCTCTCGAAGCGCGTCGATAGCTCGCACGTCATAGACGAGCTCCCGGCCGACGCGCATGAGATCTCCGGCGTCGATCAGGAGTCGAATCGCCTCCTCGAGTCGCTCCTCTGTGAGCCCGGTCGCCTCCTCGAGCGCCTCCAGGTCTGGCGGACAGAGCCCACCGTTGACGATCGCCTCTCGGGTCAAGGAGCACGCCTCGGTTTGTTCGGGGCTTAGGAAAGCCTCGAACCCGGCCCGAGCGTAGAGATCGTTATCGACGCGGATCGCGCCCCGCTCCAAGGCGATATCGAGGACGCTCCCGAAGAGGTTCGGGCTGAGATCGGGACGGACCCGGGTCCGGAGCTCATCAGCGCTCACGCCCGCGCGGGCCGGCTGGCGGAGGTGAATCTCGTCCAGGGTCACGCAGAGCTTCTCGATCACCGGCCGCAGGGATTCACGTGCGATATGAACCCCGTCCGTCTCAATGACTTCGCCTCGCGCCCGAAGCTCCGAGAGACCCTGACGCACCTCTTCGCCCGTGAGCGGCGTCTCGTTAAGGAGATGCTCTTCGGGAGCTCCAGCGGCCCCGCGAAAGAGGAGCGTGGCCGCGATGGCCGCCATCGGGTCGCTCCCGGCCAGGGCCCGCGCGCGGACGGGCCGGAGCCCGTCTGAGGCCCGATGGCGTCGGACAGCGGGAGCCAGGAGACGTCCTCCGCCGACGATCCGGCCGCGGTCTGTGGACGCGGTAAAGCCTCGGGTGACGAAGGACTCTCCGGGGATCCAACCAATGGGGCGCTCCAGTCGGAGCTGCGCCAGCCCCTCTTGCCCGGGAGCCGGAGGATCCTCCATCCAGGTCAGGGTGGCCGTGACCTGGAGAGAGCCGACGTGCACCAGCAGCGAGGCACGCTGGTCGGGCACGGAGTCGTGGGTCGGCATGGACCTGAAGACCACGTCGATGAGGTGAGTCGTGGGCAGGGTGTCGGGCCGGGCGACGACATCGCCCCGGGAGATCGCCTCGACCGGGATCCCCTGGAGATTGATCGCCGCGCGGGTCCCCGCGCTCACGCGCTCGACTTCGTCGCCATGGTGTTGGAGGCCCCGAACCCGGCCCCGGGGACCATCGGGGAGGACCTGGATCTCGTCGCCTACAGCAAGGACGCCGCTCTGCATGGTGCCGGTGACCACGGTGCCAAACCCCTTGATGGTAAACACCCGGTCGATCGAGAGCTTCAGCGGTCGGTCCGTCTCGTCGCCCCCTCGGTCGCCCTCTGCCTCGAGGACGCGCTCGGAGATCGCCTCTCGGATCTCCTCCAGGTTCGCCGGGTCGTCTCGTCGACGATGGAGGATCGGAGCGGACTCCAGGGCCGTACCCACAAGGGTGTCTCGGACGTCCTCGGTGACCAATTCCAGCCAGTCTTCGTCGACGAGATCGGTCTTGGTGATCACGACGAGCCCGTGCCGAACACCGAGGAGGTCACAGACGTCGAGGTGCTCTCGGGTCTGGGGCATCACCCCGTCGTCGGCGGCGACCACGAGGAGGACGACATCGACGCCCGCGGCTCCAGCGATCATCTGGCGAATGAAGCGCTCGTGTCCTGGGACGTCGACGACGCCGATTCGACCTGCGGGGGTGTCCATCCAGGCGAAGCCCAGCTCGATAGAGATGCCCCTGCGCTTCTCCTCTTCGAGCCGATCGGTCTCGATGCCCGTGAGATCACCGATCAGGGTCGATTTTCCGTGGTCGACGTGGCCGGCGGTGCCGACGACGGCGCGTATGGATCGGGCGGTCGGGTTCACGTGTCCTCCGGTCGCCATGGTTGCCTTCGCGCGCGCGTGGGTCAATCGCGCGCGGACCTAAGAGGGTGCTCATCTTGACCAACCTGAGAACCCGGCCTAGCATCGGATCGGTTTACGCACGCTATTTTCTCAATCAGTTCCGGTGGTTAGGTTGTTTCTTGAGAGGGGTCAGGGTGGCTCCGTCGAGCGCATCTACCGGGACGTTGAGTGTAGGAATCGGAAACGATGAAGGTCGCTTGCCCCAACTGTGGCGCTGAGAATCCCCTGGATAACCCCGGCCAGGAGGTCGTCTGCATCTCCTGTTTTAGCGTCTGGGTTCCTGAGCCAGGCTCCGAGATCATGGAGGCCGCTCCCGCGGGAATCGACGAGGCTGAGGACACCTACCAAGGCCACACGATCAACATTGAGCCTGCGGGCCAGGAGATCGATCCTCTGAACCTCGATCTTGGCGTCTCAGAGGCCGATGCGGAGGAGGCAACGGCCTTCGCGATGGAGGCCGTGAGCCTGCCCGAGACAAGCGTCGGGGACGACGGAGCAGCCGGCTGGCCCGAGGCGACCCAGGAGGCGGCCTCGCCGCTCCCAGAGGCCGCTCCCCATGACCTCGCTGACGCGACCCAGGCGTTTGAGGCCGGGGACACGACCGCGGATGAAGTCGACGGGTTCACCTACACGCGATCGAGCACCGATATCATCCAGGAGGAGTCGCCGTTCGGAGATGAGGAATTCGACGCCATGAGCCAGACCACCATCGCGGGGACGGATGCGTCTTCGGGTGGAACAGAGTCCTTTGGCGCGCCGGAATCCTCGACGGACTACGATGATCCCTTCGCGGATCTGGAGTCGCCTTCCAGCGCCTCCAGTACGGACTATGACGATCCCTTTGCCATGGACGAGTCGTCAGGCGGCGGGGACGCCTCGAGCTCCATGGCAAGCGAGGATCCCTTCGCCGTAGCCGAGACCGTCGGGGACGATGGCGGCGGGCTCGATGGGATGGAAGAGCTGGACTTCGGGGCCCTCGGCGGTGACGCGGGTGGAGACGATGGAGGCTTCGAGGTCGATGGCCTGGACCCTGCAGTTGCCGCTGATCCCGAGCCCATGGACGACGCGTCGGAGCCCGCGGTCGATGACGCCCCGGCGACCGAGGGGGGACGCAAGCGTGGCCGTGGTCGCGCTCGACGTCGAAAGGCCGCATCCGGAGGCAAGGCCAAGCAGATCGTGGGCGTGCTGCTCGCCGTGATCGTGCTCGCCGGTGTCGCTATGGGTCAGTTCACCGATATGGGTTACTTCGGCATGAACCTCATCCTCGGTGGTGGCGAGACCGCGCAGAATCGTCAGCTCCCGCCGCGCCCCGAGCGGCCAAAGCCCAAGAAACCAGAGGGTCCGGCGACGGTCTCCGACGCACCGGCGGATTACGTAAAGCGAATCGCGGAGCTGGAGGGGAAGATCAAGGACAGCCCCAAGGACAAGGCGCTGCTTCATGAGCTTGCCAAGACGCTCCTGAACTTCCAGGAGCGTCACAAGTCAGCCTTCGCTGACAACCCCGAGTACGCCAAGCGGCTCGGTGAGGTCCTCGATCCGGAACAGCTTCAGGCGGACAAACAGCTGCTGATCCAGAAGCTCCTGGCTGAGGGTAAGAACGAGGAAGCCAAGGCCGCACTTGAGGCGCTCAAGGCCGAGAAGATCAGCGACCCCAAGGAGCTCTACATCGCGGCGCGCGTGGCCCAGGCAGAAGGGAAGACGGCGGCCGCAATCGCCAACTATAAGCGCGCGCTGGAGCTGAACCCGGGCTATGAGCCCGCGATCATCGACCTGGCGCAGATCCACTTGGATAAGAAGGAGATCGCCGAGGCGAAGGCTCTCTACACGAAGCTCTTGGAGATGAACCCCGCGCAGATCAAAGCGCAGGTGGAGCTGGCTCAGATCTCCTTGTTTGAGAAGAACTATGAGGGCGCTCAGGAGCTCGCAGCCAAGGCGCTGGAGACGGCCCAGAAGGCTGGAGATAAAGAGGGCATTCATGGAGCCTACTGGCTCAAGGCGCGGCTGGCGGACGCGCAGGGTAAGGCTGAGGAGCGCCTGGCTGCTCTTGAGCAGGCGATCGCGGTGAAGCCCAAGGACGAGCAGACGGTGCTCGCGCTCGCTGAAACCCTCACGAAGCAGGGGAACCTGAAGGCGGCGCTCGTGCGACTCCAGGCGGCTGAGACGGCGGGGCTGAAGTCTCCCGCCTTCTTCCAGTCGCTCATCGATGCGCTCGTCGCCAACGGGAAAGAAGATGAAGCGAAAAAGAAGCTCGAGGATGGTCTCGCCGCGGCTCCCGACGACACGGGTCTGATGATGATCCAGGCCGAGGAGAAGATCCGGGGCAATCAGATCAACACCGCCAAGGGGCTCTACGCCAAGGTCATCGAGATCAAGCCAGGGCTGCTCGACCCCTATCTGGGTCTCACCAAGCTGCTTGTGGATGAAGGTAAGCTCCTGGAGGCGACCGAGCTCCTCGAGGGCGCGGTGGACAAGGTCGAGGATAAGCAGCCGCTCCTGGAGAAGACCGCGGAGCTTCAGATGCAGTCCGGCAAGGCGAACAAGGCCAGGGAGACCATGGCCAAGATCCTGAAGGTCAACCCCAACGATACGGGGGTCAAGGGTCGCTTCGCATCGCTGCTCAAGGGTCTGGGCGTGTATGACGAGAGCGCTCGATACTATGAGGCGCTGGAGACCGCGGGTGCGCTCGAGCCCGACCAAGCCATGGACTTCGCTGAGGTCTTGAGCGTGCTCGGGAAGCGAGATCGCGCCATGGGTCACGTCGACGGCATCCTCGCCGCCGACCCCATGAACCTGCGGGCCAACATCCTCCGCGGACACCTCAACACCCTGAAGGGCGATTACAACAAGGCGGGCGAGGACCTGAAGCGGGCTCTCGGCGTCAAGGAGGACAGCTCGAGCGCTCTCTACTATTCGGGCCTGAACGAGCTGGCTCAGAATAAGATCCCTGAGGCGATCTCCTTCCTCACCAAGGCGAACACGGCCGCCAGCGATCACCTGAAGACTCGCGACGCTCTGGCTCGGGCCTACACCGCCTCGGGCACCGCTGAGAATCAGCGAGCGGCGCTCGCCCAGTACAGCTACATTATCGAGCGGTATAAGGGCTTCACGTCGCTTCGGGACCAAAAGCAGATCGATTCAGACGTCTACCTCCGAAGGGGGCGGATCTACTTCAAGTTGAATCAGCACAATAAGGCCCTGAAGGACTTCGAGGAGGCCGTGAAGCTCGATCCCGACCGGGTCGACCTCCTGATCGAGAACGCCAAGACCCTGCAGAAGATGCAGAAGTCTGAGGAGGCCGGCGCGTTCTTGCGCAAGGTCCTCTCCTTGAACCCGGGGAACTCAGCCGCCCACTACTACCTGGGCGAGAGCCTGATGAAGAAGAATGATCTCAAGGGGGCGGAGAAGCACTTCAACAAGGCGGTCTCCGCCGGCGGGGCAGACTTCCCTGTGGCCTATCGCCACCTGGGCTACATCTACCGCGACCAGAAGCTGATGCCGATCGCGTGCGACAACTTCAAGAAGTTCGTCCGCTTTGCGCCCGAGACCAACTACGAGCGTGAGGAGATCGCGCGGCTCGTCGAGAAGATCTGCAGGTAGAGCCCCTACAGCCGCGTGAGCGTCACGATGAGCCTATCGATGGCGGCCCGGAGGGCCGTCGTCCGTGAGGCGTTCGCGTCGTTGATGAAGACCGCGAAGGCCAGTTCGCGATCTCCGCTCGTCCGGACGTAGCCTGCGAGGCTCACGACCTCATCGAGCGTTCCCGTCTTCGCCCAGACTCGATCTCGAGGTCCAGGCCCCCTGAGGCGTCCGGAGAGCGTTCCCGCTCGACCCGGTCTGGCCAGGCTTGATCGGAAGGGCTCAGCGAGCTTCGTGTCCTTCGCCAGGGCGACCAGAAGCTGCACCATGGCGCGGGTCGAGAGCAGGGTCCCTCGGTAGAGACCGGAGCCGTTGACCACTCGCACCTCGGAGGGATCCACACCGAGCTCGCTCAGGGTCTTGGTGATCCGGGGGGCGGCGCGCTCCCAGGACGCCGGGCGTCCTGCGCTGCGGCCGAGCTCTTTGAAGAGGACCTCGGCCATGTAGTTGTTCGACCAGGTGTTGATGTCGTCGATGGTCTTCTCAAGATCATCGCTCGGGTGTGTGTGAAGTTCCTGGGTCGCCTTGGAGCTCTTTGAGTCCCCGAGACCGCGATCGAAGACGATGGGCGTGGACTCATCTGCGAACCCCCGCTTGGTCAGGGCGTCACGGATGAGCTCTGCAGTGAGGCGATTGGGATCCGGGACCCTCCGGCGGACCCAGTCGGCTGGGTGCTCCACCCCGAGCTCTCCCTGGACTCGGATCCGGAGCCAGCCGCCCGGCGCCGGATCACCCGTGATGGTGATCGAGGACTTCTTTCCCCGGGTGGTCACGGCGTCGTTGATGATCTCGAGCTTCGTCGCCGGTGTCACGCTCACGTCCACCGGAAAGCTGACGCGGGTGGGGCGAACGTCGACCCGAATCGCGCCGTAGGAGGAGCCGGCGGCTCCGATCGCCGGGCGATAACCGGCGTCGGTCAATTTCTGGGAGTAGGCGGGCGGGAGCTGGTGGGCGTCGTAGCGGGCGAGGTCGAAGCGGATCGCGTTCACCCGACTCACTTTAAGGGCCTTCAGCTCCTTGGACACCGCGTCCATAATGGGACCGAGCTCCTCGGGAAGGAGCTTCGGATCGCCGCCGCCCGTGACGATCAGAGAGTCGCCGCGCAGGCTGAACGCAGTGGACCAGGAGTGGCTGGGTCCCAGGAGCTTGAGCGCCGCCGCGGTCGTGACCAGCTTGGCGCCGCTGGCGGGGTTCAGGACCTCGTGAGGCTGGTGGCTCGCGATGAGCTCACCGGTCTTCAGGTCGGCGACGGCGACGCCCACGTTCAGGCCGGAGAGCGAGCGATGCTCAAGCCAACGATCGAGCTTCTTTTGTACGTCGCGGGGGACCGGCGCTCGGGCCTGGACGTCAGAGGGACCAAGTGGCGTGATCGTCGCGAAGACGAGGGCCAGCAGGATGGCGACGTGGTTTCGCGAGGGGTCGAGCTTCATGTCGGCGTTACATCATGGGCGGCATTCGTTGACAAGGTTGCCGTGGGGGTGAGCAACTGGTGCTCGAGATGAGCGAAGACACCCCACAGGAAGAGGCCCCAACGCCGCGCCGCTGGACCGTGAAGCGGATCCTCAAAGAGGGCCTTGAGATCGTGATCATCATGGCGGTGGTCGTCGGGCTCATGACGCTCTACCAGCGTGCGGACCAGCAGGGCGAAGGCGGCTCCTTGCCGACGGGCACCCGAGCGCCCGACTTCTCGTTGGCGGACATGGTGACGGACGAGACGGTCTCCTACGACGATCTCTTGGGCAGCCCGACCATCGTGAACTTCTGGGCGACCTGGTGTGGCCCCTGCCGCTCGGAGCTCCCGGGGCTGGCGCGCCTCCATGAGCACTCCAAGGGGCGCTATCAGCTGATCACGATCACCGACGAGCCCCCCGGGATCGTCACGACCTTCTTAGAGCATCGGCGCCTCTCCCTACCCGTCCTCTATGATCCGGGAGGTCGGGTGGCCCGCTCCTTCGGCGTCGAGTCCATCCCGATGACCGTGCTTCTCGATGACGATGGGCTGGTCGTTCACGATTTCGTGGGTCCCGCCTATCCGGACATCCTGCTCGAGCGTATGGAGCGTCTGATCGCCGCGTCCGAGGCCCAGTAGACCTATCGGATCTGGCCGGCGACGGTCGCCATAGGACGTTCAGGGCTCAGGGCGGTCGTCGGCGGGCTCAGCGCTCAGGCGCATCTGAAAAGGGAGCGGCAACAGGATCCTTGAGCGGGGCTCCGTGAGGGCCCTGCGCTCGAGGGATGCCGCTCGCTTCGCCGCGAGATCCAGGATTCGGCCCTGACTGGCGAGGGCCTGCCAGCTGCTCTTGGCCTCTGCGAGGAGCAGCTGTCGCTCGAGCGCCACGGCGAGCAAGGTCTCGGCGACGTGGCGGTCCTCTGCGCCCTCCGAGCGCAGCTCTTCCAGGGAGCGCACCCAGCGATCGAGCCGCTCCAGGCTCTCGGCCTCTCGCACCATGAACCAGGCCTGATCGAACTCGTCGATCCCGTCCCCCTCGTTGGCGATTCTCCATTGATAGAGCGTCTCGGTCTCGAGGTCGTGATGGACTCGAAGCTCCCGGCCGAGGACGCCTCGCCAGCTCTCGACCGACTCCAGGCGGCCGTCGACGACCTTGAGGAGATCGAGGCGCACGGCCTTCTCGCCTCCTGAGCTTCGCCAGCGCAAGGTCGGACGGCGATCTCGGATCGCCGTCTCGCGGGGCGAGTCCACGGCGATCGAGCCGCTCTTCGTCTCCTGGCTCTGGGCGCTCCATGCCCCCGGATCATCAGGAATAAGAGAGCTCGGGAGCTTCTGGTTTCGAGTGCGACGAACGCCGCTCGGGTGGGTCCAGCGATCCTTGCTGAGCTTCAATTCCCCTCCACCCACGAAGGTGACCCATCGGCCCTTCGAAACCAGATCGAGCCGGGCGTTCTTACCCAGGCGCATTCCTTGTCCCGCCGTGACCGTGTCCAGAGGCGCGATCACGCTTCGCTCCCCACGGGCGCCTGAGAGACGGGTCACCTCACCGCGCACGCTGATGACGAGCGCGCGCTCTGCGGGTCGAGGTGGCTGTGGAGCGGGTGATGACTCTGCGGGAGGAGAGGCCACGAGCGCCGCGAGGATCAGGGAGAGGGTGCTCAACATGACACGTGACGCCCTCCCTCGACGACCACCTCACCGTTCACCTCGACGGTCTTCACCAACCCCGGGTGCCCGGCGGTCACCACGGCGCCCGTAGGGTCAGCAACGCCTCGCATGGCGCGCGCCTCGGTGTCGATGATGACCCGATCCCCGTCCGAAGGCAGCCCGAGGGCGGCGTAGCCGTTCATCCCGCCGATCTTGAGGAGGGCGGGGCCCACCTGACCTTTCTCATCGACGAGGACGCACCGGGCGCCTGCCTGGCCACGGGCCTGGTACTCCAGGGTCCGGAGTTCGGCGAAGGGATCGATCACCGCGTGGGAATCGGAGCCGACGCTCAAGGGGACACCAGCCTGGTGGAGCGCCTCGGTCGGGGCGAAGCCGTCGCCGAGATCACCCTCTGTCGTTGGACAGACGCAGACCCCGGAACCCGTCCGAGCGAGGGCGAGGACGTCCTCCGGATCGAGCCAGGTCGCGTGAACACCGGTGAAGCGCGAGCTCAGGGCTCCTTCAGAATCCAGCAGCCCGATAGGGGTCATTCCTGTGGCCTCGCGACAGGCCTCGATCTCGGCCGGCTGCTCGCAGACGTGGGCGTGGAGCACGAGGCCTCGCGCGGCGGCGAGCTCGGCCAGGGGACCGAACCAGTCTCGGGGCACCGCGCGAACGCTGTGAATGGCCAGACCGAGGCTCGAGCGCCGTCCGTCGACCTCGGAAGCCAGGGCGTCGAGGACCCGCTCGACGTGGTCTAGAGAGCCCGCACGGAAGGGGGCCTGGCGTGTCTCAAGGGGCCTCCCAAAGCCGCCCGCCTCATAAACTGTCCACAGGAGATTGATGCGAATGCCGGTCTGCTCCGCCGCTCGGAGGAGCACCTTGGAGCTCTCCAGGACGTCATCGGGATCGGTCGCTCCTTGGAGTCGGTGGAGGTAGTGGAACTCACCGACGGCCGTATAGCCCGCCTCGAGGCACTCCGCGTAGCCGAGGCGCGCTACCTGCTCCAGGTCGGATGCGCGGAGCCGACCCGCGAGCTCATACATGGTCTCCCGCCAGGTCCAGAAGCTGTCGCTCTTTGCAGGATCCCGGCGTTGAACGCCGCCGCGCAGTGCCCGTTGAAAGATATGGGAGTGGACGTTGGCCAGTCCGGGAAGCGCGAGGTCGCTCATGGATCCTCCATCGACACCCGAGGGGATCAGCGGCTCGGGTTTGCCGGGTCCGATTGGGCCTGGGCACGAACGACCGTGTAGGCCGAAAGATTCACGATGTCCGCCGAGTCGGAGTTCAAGGCGAGGATGTTCACGGGCTTGTGCATGCCCAGGAGGATCGGACCGAAGATGCTCGCGCCGCCGAGCTGGTGGAGCATCTTGTACGAGATGTTCGCGGCCGCGAGGTTGGGGAAGATGAAGGTGTTGGCGGTCTTCGTCAGTCGCGTCCATGGGAAACGGCTGCGCGCCAGATTGATGTCGACCGCCATATCGACCTGAATCTCGCCTTCGATCATCAGGGTCGGATCCTGGGCCGCGACCAGCTCAGTGGCCCGCGCCATCTTGGCGCAGTCATCGTGGCGCACGGATCCGAAGTTGGCGAAGGAGAGCATGGCGACTCGAGGCTCGATGTCGAAGTTTCGAACCAGATGGACGACCTTGTGAGTGATGTCGGCGAGGGTCTCGGCGTCGGGGTCAATATGAGCCGTCGTGTCCGCAAAAAAGAGGGTCTGATCCCGGGTCAGCACCATGTAGACACCGCACGCCCTTCCCTCACAACCGATGAGCCTCAGGGCGGGCCCCATGGCCTCGGCGTAGGGGCGCGTGGCGCCCACCACGATGCCGTCCGCGTCTCCCTCTCGCACCATCATCATGCCGAAGGACGAGCGTCTGGAGAGATCGCTCTGGGCTCGGGCCGCGGTGGCGCCGCGCCGCTGATTCAGGCTCAGGTAGCTCTCCATATACGCGCCGATTCGAGGGTCTCGAGGGGGATACACGATGTCGATCCCGTCGAGATCCACGCCCGCGCTCTCGGCGGCCTGCTGCACCTCCTCCTCAAGACCCAGGAGGATCGGAACAGCGATTCCCTCTCGCTTGAGGACGTGAGCGGCTTTGATCACGCGAGGTGAGTTCCCTTCGGGGAACACGATTCGCTTCGGGTCTTGCTTGGCCTTGTCCATGATCCGGCGGAGCAATCCCCGTCCTGGGTCCATCATGGACTCCAGCTCGACCCCATAGACCTCCCAGTCATTGATGGGACGCTTGGCGACCCCCGAATCCATGGCGGCTCGCGCGACCGCGGGCGCCAGCCACTGCAGGACTCTGGGGTCGAAGGGCGTGGGGATCAGGTAGTCTCGCCCGAAGGTGAAGTTTCGGTCGTTATAAGCGCGGCTCACGCTCGCGGGCACAGGCTCCCGAGCCAGGTCTGCGAGCGCACGGACCGCGGCGATCTTCATCTCCTGGTTCACGCAGGTCGCCTGCACGTCGAGGGCACCACGAAAGATGTAGGGGAATCCGAGGACGTTGTTGACCTGGTTGGGGTAGTCACTGCGGCCGGTCGCCATGATCACGTCGTCCCGGGCCGCCATCGCATCGGGGTAGTCGATCTCGGGATCGGGATTGGCGCAGGCGAAGACGATGGGGTTTGGGGCCATGGCGCGGACCATATCCGGGCTCACCAGCCCCCCCACCGAGAGGCCGAGGAAGGCGTCGGCGTCAACCAGCGCGTCGGCGAGCGTTCGAGCGTCGGTCTCTCGAACAAACCGGGCCTTGAATGGATCCGTGATCTCTCGCTCCGAGTGGATCACGCCACGGCTGTCGCACATGAGGACGTTCTTGGGTTCGAGCCCGAGCTCGTAGAGGAGCTCGGTGCAAGCGATGGCGGCCGCGCCGGCTCCGGAGACCACGAGTCGGACCTCCTCGATCTTCTTTTCGGCGACCTCGACCGCGTTCAAGAAGGCGGCGCCTGTGATGATGGCGGTCCCGTGTTGGTCGTCATGGAAGACCGGGATCGAGAGCCGCTCTCGGAGCTCCGCCTCGATGGTGAAGCAGTCCGGCGCCTTGATGTCCTCAAGGTTGATCCCACCAAAGGTGGGCTCGAGGGCCGTGACGACGTCGATCACGGTCTCGGGTCCGCCCCGGATCTCGAGATCAAAGACGTCGATATCCGCGAAGCGCTTAAAGAGGACGGCCTTGCCCTCCATCACCGGTTTCGCGGCCTCGGGTCCGATGGCTCCCAGACCCAGGACCGCCGTCCCGTTTGTGACCACCGCGACCAGGTTTCCTCGACTCGTGTATTTGTAGGTGGCGTCTGGATCTTCGGCGATGACTCGACAGGGCGCCGCCACCCCCGGCGAGTAGGCCAGGGAGAGGTCCAGCTGCGTGTTCATGGGCTTGGTGGATCGGATCTCCAGCTTCCCGGGTCGCCCCGGTCGCTCGTGGTACTCAAGCGCCTCTCGATCGTCTCGTGTCAGCTTGGACATCTTTGACCCCCTTTCATCGCTCAACGGCCGCAACCTGCGTTGATTTTTTTCAGCCCCGAGACCCGACTCTATACTCCGAGCAATGGTACCGCCACCCGCCCCGTTCGGGCAGGGTTCCGAGTTTGTGTTCTTCGAGTCCTTGAAGTCCCTCTCCTGGTCTCCCGCTCCTGGTTTCTCCCTCGCGCGCGTGCACACGCAGCCGGGGTGGCGTGCGCTCGCGCACGCGCCAGAGAGCGCTAGCGCGCTCGTGGTCGCGCAGCGCGCGGCCCGCGCACGTAGCGGGCGGGGTCGCCGATGATCCGGGATCTCTTCAACCACGTGACCCGCGGCTTACGTCTCCTGTGGACGGTGCTCAGCGCCCTCGTGGTCCTGATCTACTTGATCATCGCGCGCTCATTTCTGTTCTTCACGGCCGTGATCGTCTGCCTGTATTTCGCTTCGGGAAGCGACGCGGTGCGTCGGGGCGTAGAGGTCGCCGTCTCGGAGTCCATCCCCGGGGAGCTCGAGGTCGGAGGACTTCAGTGGGGCCCTCAGCCCGGATCGTTCAGCCTCGTCGGTATCGAGCTCAAAGATCCGAGCGGCGAGAGGGTGATCGTCGCCCCCGCGATCGACCTCGACCTCGACCTCATCGCGACGGGAGCTGGGTTGGTTCGGTGGGTGAGCGTCGACGGCGCTCCGCTCAGCCTCGGGGTTCGTCGGTTGGTCTTGCGAAACCCTTCGGTGAATCTGATCACGGGTCCTGATGGCAAGATGACCCTGGCCGCGGCGCTCTCAGGTCCGCGTGAGGAGCCCAAGGCGCCCAAGGCGAAGGGGCCCGGTCCAAACATCAGGGTGCGCGATCTTTCGGTGATCGCCGCGGACCTCAAGGTGCAGGTCCCTGGGACGAGCGTGTCCGTCCAGGGTCTCGATCTGAAATCTCAGATCGTCCTCGGCTCCGATGGCTCGACCCGCATCGAGATGCCCATGGCCCAGGTCGACGCTCTTGATCTCCAGCTTCCCGAGGCGGTCGCGGCGAACAAGGACGGCTCACCCTTCGTCCTGGCTGGACGCGATATTCGCCTCAAGCGAGTGCTCTGGCGCGACGGTCTCCTGGAGTACACCCTGCGCACCGAAGATCTCTCCGGGGCGCTTCTCGAGGCTCGCGGTGAGCTGGACCTGGGCTCCACGAATCCCGGCTGGGCGGCTGACCTGACCCTGAACATGCCCCTGAACAGCCCGATCCTTCCGACCCTATCGAAGCGGCGCGCCCTCGGTCCCCTGAACCTGAAGGTCAAGGGAGGCGGCTCCTTCGAGGAGGTGTACGCCAAGGTCCACGTTGAGTCGCCGAACCTGAGCGTTGAGGGCGTGAGCCTGTCGGCTCTGGCGCTTGACCTCGCCGTCGAACCCCACACGACCGGCGACGGTCTCCTCACGCACCGTGTGCACCTGCCCAGCCTCAAGGCTTCGACCCTAGGGGGCTCGGTCACCATCGAAGAGGCGCGGTTTGATCCCCTCGGTACTCGTCCCGAGCCCGACGGGCCCCCGACGGAGATCGACACCTCGTTCCGAGCTCGAGTGCTCCTGGAGGGTCTGAATCCATACGCCATCGCGGCGGTCCCGAAGGCCGGGTCGATGATGGCCGTGCTCCCGGGACCTGATGGGGCTGTTCACATGGACGCGACGATCTCTGGTGGGCGTCGACGTCTGGACGGTGGCTGGTTTGCTGCGGTTCACCTACCGAAGCTTCAGTTGGGGTGGATGGGTCTCCCGGGCGTGCCCCTGGCGAAGGAGGTCAGCCTGAGCGGTGGCGTCTCCGTGAGTCAGCGCGTCGGCCCCGATGGTGAGGCGATGCTCGACCTGGACCTCGAGGGACTGGACCTGAAATCCGGTTCTGATCGCGTGGAGCTTGGCGGGACCGCGACGTTGCCGCGAGGGGAGCTGGACCTGCGGTTGGATCTGTCCAGTCAGCGTCTCGGAGAGACCCTCAATAAGCTTGGGGTTCCCGACGTCGCGGGTCGCTTGAGTCTCGAGTCGCTCCAGATCAGCGGGACGGTAGAGAACCCGAATGTAGAGGGCTGGATTCGGCTGCGCGAGGCGCGCCTCGCCAAGCTCGCTCTTGGCCGAATCGACGGCAAGGTTGAGCTTCGATCAGGCCATCTGGGTCTCAAGCGCGTTGCCCTGTCAGCGCCGTGGGGGCGGGCGGACTTCAGAGGCGGGCTCAAGATCTGGGGGGACGGTTGGCGGGACCTGAGCCGCTCTATGCCCTTCTCCATCGATCGACTGGAGGCCAAGAAGGTGGCCATCCACAAGCTGCTTCGGGGCTCCGGGGTCACGACAGAGGTCTCCCTGGATCTTAGGAAGATCACCGGGAAGCTCTCGGACCCGCTTCGCAGCCTTAAGGGCTCCGGTCGTCTACAGACGAGCAGCCTGGTCGGCGGGGGTGAGCGCGCCAAGAAGGTGGAGGCGACCCTCCGAGGTGACGCCCGCGAGATCGCTCTCGATGACGTGATCATCACGCTTGATGGGGGGCAGACCATCGCGGCCTCAGCTTCGCTGAACAAGCGTCGTGGGACGGTGAAGGCCAGCCTGGAGACGGACTCCCTACCCTTTGAGGTTCTAGGAGCTGTGACCCGCGGCGTCGTGCCCCTGAAGGGGAGCATGAGCACGGAGCTCCATGTGGAGGGCACCCTGGACAAACCCATGGTGATCGGAACGCTGGGTCTGGAGAGCTTCGCCTACGGCGGGGTTGTCCTCGGCGACGGCGTGCTGAACTTCACCACTCGCGATGACGGCGCTATCGACATCTCGGCCTCCGAGAACTTCGAGGGGACAGAGGTCCTCGACGGGAGCATTTTGCGGCTTCAAGGCGGGGCCCTGGAGCAGATCCTCTTTCGGCTCCAGGCGACCGACGCGGATGTCTTCAGTGTGCTTCCGGGGATCCGTATACCGGACGCAACTCTGAACCTGACCGGCCTCGTCGACGTGGACATTCGGCCTGGCGACCCGGACCAGGTCTATCAGCTGCGCGTTGACGCCCAGCCCAACGGCATGAAGTTGGGGCTCTACGATGGAGAGGTCCAGCTGGAGAACCTCTCGCCTCTCTATATCGTCCATGACACCGAGGCGTTGACCATCGAGCAGGCGACCTTCGGTCGTGGAACCAAAGAGTCACTGAGCCTTTGCGGTCGGTTGGAGTCGAGCGGTGGGCTGGACTTCCAGCTGGG
Organism: uncultured Pseudomonadota bacterium; assembly: GCA_937897815.1. Classification (GTDB taxonomy): domain Bacteria; phylum Myxococcota_A; class UBA9042; order PHBI01; family CALCNF01; genus CALCNF01. The sequence continues at coordinate 17,027 of CALCNF010000707.1, forward strand.
CGGTGAGCTGGATCTGGAAATGCTGCACGCCTTACGGGGCTCGTTCTCCAGCCTCTCGGGCAGCTTCGCGATCTCCGACGATCCTACGACCGGTCACGCTCTGGGCTCGGACCGATGTCTCTCCGTGAAGGGCGATCGCCTGCTCTGGGTGCACGGGTCGACGTCTGACCTGAAGCTCAGCGGGCGGCTTCGAGCGCGCCGGGTCGCGCTGACTCCGCGGGGATTTGGACGCGAGATTCAGCTCACGGATGGATCCAGCGTTGAGCTTCGAACCGGCAAGGGGCCGGGCGAGCTCCGCGTGATTCTCCCTGAGCACCAGCCCTATCGCTTCCGTGGCTCCCTCGACGGTGGTGGTCTGGAGCTCGTCGGTGAGATGGTCCTCAAGGACATGCAGCCCGACCGGATCGAGCTGGGCTTCGTCGGGACCGACATCTTCTTCTCGAGCCCGGGCGAGTTCAACATGACCTTCAACCCCGATCTCACGCTCACCGCGTCGGACTTCGGCGACGAGGAGCTGCGGTCGGTGAAGCTCGGCGGATCGGTGCTGATCACCGAGGGTCTCTACTACAAGAACTTCGATCAGCTCGCCCAGGCGCTGGGGACGGCCGGAGGAGGGGCCTCGACCGCCACCTACTCCCAGCCCGTCACCGAGCGCATTCCCTGGTTGAAGAACATCGAGCTGGATCTCCAGGTCGAGACCCCGGACTTCCGTGTTCGAAGCGCGTTTCCCATGGGGCAGGTGGAGCTCGACACAGAGTTCAATCTCCGGGCTGGTGGCACCCTGGGCAACCTGCAGCTCTATGACCAGGTCAAGCTGCAGTCAGGGGGGCAGGTCCTCTACAAGGTCATTCGCAGAGACTTTGAGCTGGTCGGCGGGACCATTGACTTCACGGGTGAGCCAAGTCGACCTCGACTGGATCTTGAGCTCCAGACCGAGGTCACCTACATCCCCTCGGCGGCTACCGAGGAGCAGGCCCAGGACGAGCGTCAGGTCACGGTCTCCATTCGGGTCAGCGGCGTGCCTCCGGGCGTCCAGATCGAGTTCTGGTCCAAGGACAGCCCGAACCTGACGGACGCTGATCTTCAGTCCCTGATCCTCACGGGTCGACCGCGAGATGAGTCCGGCTCGATCCAGGATCGTGTGGGCCTCTCTGTCGACTTCGGCCGCCTGGTCAACGACATCATCAAGTCCCCGATCGTCGAGGCGCTCAACATTACGGTGGGCGCGGAGTCGGTGACCACACGGATGATCTACCGGCTCGGGCGCGCCGTGCGGTTGAAGACCCGCGTCGTCCAGGAGGCCACGGAGACCCGGGTGAGCGCCGGCTTCACCTTCCAGCTCTCGGACGCGCTTTCCCTTGAGGGCGCGCTCCAGCGAACCGACCGCTCCGCCAACCCCACTCAGACCTATGAAGCGCGCTTCAAATACAGGATCCCACTTGAGTAGAAGGCTCCCCATAGGAGCGGCCGCGCTCGCGGTGACGCTCTGGCTTTGCGCTCCCGCCGCCTGGGCTCAGGCTCCTGAAGAGGCTCCGGCAGAGTCGGCCGCTACGCCCGCCGAGCCTTCGGAGCCGCCGGTCGAGCCGTCAGAGCCGCCTGCCGAGCCCTCGGAGTCCTCCCCTGCCGATCAGTCGGGATCTGAGGCCCCAGCCCAGGCGCCGGTCCAGCCCGTTGCACCGATCGGAGTGAGGGTGCAGCCCAACCTCAAGACGCAGGTTCGAGCGCTGGTCCCCGTCCTGCCTGAAGATCCCTGTCTGGAGCGCTATGTCACCTCGTTCACGATCCAGGGCTGTGACGATGCGCCCTGCGGCGAGCCCAGGATCATGGACCAGCTTCGCTCGCTCACCGATATCGTCGAGGGCATCCGGCTCACAGAGTTGGCCCGCACCCGGGCCCTGGAGCGTCTCGAGAAGACGGGCTTCTTCGAGTCGGTCGTCTTTCAGTGTGACGCGGTCGTCGACACCACCGACGTGGTCTTGCTGGCTCGCCCGGCGACCTTCATCACTCGGGTCTCGGTCGAGGGGAACATCTACTTCCGCGAGCAAGAGCTGAGAAAGCGCATCTTCCTCCGACCGGGAATCGCCTTGAACGTGACGCCCGGCAAGGAGATGAAGAGCGAGCTCGTGCGTCGACAGATCGCCTCCATCAAACGCCTGTATCAGCGGGAGGGTCTGGAAGATGTAGGTGTCCAGGTGCTGTCGTCGCCGGACGGACCCCATCGGCTCCGGGTGCAGATCGTCTTGTCGGAGGGAGACCGCGCGCGCGTTCGAAACGTCGTGTTTCGTCACCTTCAGACCTCGCAGCGCGTCGCGGGGATGCCTCAGTGTCCCCAGGTGAGCACGAAGAAGCTGCAGCAGCTCGCCGGCGTCGGGGTCGGGGACGTGGTGACCTCCAAGCATATTCGAGAGATCACCAAGCGGACCGAGTCCTTCTTCCAGTCCATCGGCTTCGAGCGCCCAGATGTCGAGGTCAACACCTACGGTGATCCCCTGTCCTTCCAACTCCAGGTCACGACCAAGCATTGCTGGCTCCTGAGAGTCTGGGAGCGCGAAGACGCCGGAAAGAAGGCCTTCCGCGATCAGCCCAGCTTCCGGCGGCCCGATCCGCTCGGGGAGGGCTTCGGGCCCCACGCAGAGCAGCGGGGATGGAGCCGCTCGGACTTTGAAGACTGGAGGAAGATTCTCCCCTTTGGAGAGAGCGGCGTCTTCGACCGAGAGGAGTCTGAGCGCGGAGTCGCCTCGATCCGAAAGATCCTGGAGGGTCGCGGCTTCCTCTTCGCCGAGGTGGCCATGGATCACCGCAACTTCAAGCGGCAGGCCTCAGCGAGCCGTCAGATACGCTCCGGTCCTGTGCGAGGGATCATCGATTATCGGTTGACGCGCAACCACGAGCGACGTGTCGAGAAGATCACCCTGAAGGGGCATGAGGCCTTCTCGGCCGCTGAGCTCCTGTCAGAGATGGAGACGCGTCCCTATGACTTCTTCGGCCAGCCGGGACACCTGATCGTCGATCGCGTCTTGTTCGATCTCGGGCAGATCCATCGCTTCTATCGGGAGCACGGGTTCTATGATTTCCAGTTTGAGCTTCAGGGCGATGTCGCGGACCTGGCCCCCTCACGGCAGCTCGTTCGCAACGATGACTGGGTGATCTGGGAGTTCCGCTATCGAGACCGCGGGTTCCGCGTGCTCAAGCACCGATCGAGCATGGCGCTCTCCATCGAGATCGCCTTCACCGAGGGGCCCCGCACACGGATCGGGGAGATCGAGTTCGTGGGCAACACGGAGGTCTCCAATCGTCAGCTCGGCGCGCTGCTCGCCCTGCGGACGGGCCAGCCTTACGGCACCGACCGCCTCGAGGAGGGACTCGAGCGCATGGGCCGTTGGTACGAGATGCTCGGACATCACCACGTGGAGATCGAGCCGATCTGCGAGGTGCGAGACGCGGTCGATGCCACCGCCCTGTGTGATGTGACCGATGTCCGCGGCGGAACGGTCGATCTGCTCTTACGAGTCGACGAGGGCCCCCAGACGGTCGTGGGGGAGGTCCTCTGGCGAGGTAACTTCAAGACCCTCCCTGAGGTCCTGACCCGCGATCTGCCCAAGCCTGGAACGCCCTTCTCCGAACTGAAGCTCTCCCAGGCCACGGGCAAGATGCGCAACCTGGGCATCTTCAGCGGCGTCACGGTCGAGCGCGTTGGACTCGACGAGCGTCCGGCGCGCGGTCGCGTCGGGCTCGTGGTTGTGGTGGAGGAGGCCCAGAGTCGGTTCATCGACGTCGCGGCGGGGTTCCGAACCATCGACCGAGAGGCGGACGCGAGCACGAAGGCGCCGCCCTGGGTGGGCTCGCTCGTGAGCCAGTCGACGGCGGCCACCGATCGAATGACCACCGGTCTTGGGCGACCCCTGCCCCTGTCGCTCCCGGACGTCCTCGTGAAGGCGGAGGCCGAGTACCTGGACCTGAACTTCCGATCGCGAGGCCACCGGTTCCGGGTGCCTCTGCGATACGGCTTCTCGACGACCGATCCGATGCGGTTGCTGAGCTTCACGCCGACCCTGACCATCCCGAGGCTCTGGGGTTCGGATGTCCTTGTCGACATGCGGCTCATCGCGGAGCTGGATAAGGTCACCGAGCAGCTCGATCGAACGGAGTTCGGCGCGGCCTCGTCGATCACCTGGCCCCTCACGAGCAAGATGTCGACATCCCTGGGCATCGAGGCCGGCGTGATCCGTTTTCTGGACCCTCAGTCCTTGAGCACCGAGGTGACCACGGCGGACTCCACGGATGACGACTTCACGCCCCAGGTGAAGCCAACGGTGCGCTGGCGCCTCGACACCCAGGACAACCCGATCAACCCGACTCGAGGGGTCGCCCTGGCCATGGAGCTCGGCTACATCCTCGAGATCGACCGAGAGCGCATCGCGGAGTTCGCCCAGACCCAGCTCAACGATTTCGTGAAGTGGGAGATCTCAGCCGAGTTTGCCTGGTCGACCGGCTTTGGCCCGGTCCTGGCGGCCTTCGGTCGCTACGGCGGGTCTGTCGGAGAACAGGACACGCTCTTGCCTCCCAACGAGCGGTTTACGCTTGGAGGCTCCAATGGAATGAGAGGCTTCGCCGATCACGCGGTTGGACGCTATGACAGCGATGGGGAGCTCCTGAGTGATCTCACCGACGTCAGTCAGCTCGGCGGCGGTAACGTCGTCACCAACGGCAGCGTGGAGGTCAGGATGCCATTGATGCGCGAGCGCGGTGTCTGGAGCGCGCTCTTCTTCGACGTCGGGGCCCTGGCGAGAAACCACGAGAGCCTCTCGGCCGGAAGCGTACGCATGTCCAGCGGCCTGGGGCTTCGCTATCTGATCGGTAAGCAGATCCCCATCCGCCTGGACTGGGGTTGGGTCGTGGGAGGCGCGCGATGCGCCGAGTGGTCCCCGGACGCTCCCGGATCAACCTGCGCCGTCACCGAGGAATCTTCGGCTCTCCACTTCGACCTGCTCTATCCCTTCTAGGAGCGATGGGTCTGCCTCGCCGCCTCGATCAGCGCCTCAAGGGACGAGTCGCGCTCCAGCTCTCCTCGCTCGACGCGCTCTTTCAACTCCTCGATCAGCCGTCCGATGGCGGGGCCTGGAGGGATGTCGAGGGCGTGGGCGAGGGCCGAGCCGAGCCCCCTGGGTAGGGCGACGCGACTCTGATCCTCTTCCTTGAGGCGCGTGATTCGATCTGCGAGGTGCTCCAGCGATGCCGCGATGCGGCGCTGACGGGCTCGTCGTCGTGTCGTGTAGTCCGCGCTTGAGAAGGCCAGAAGGTCCTCAAGGGCGGTGCCCGATTCTCGGATCAGGCGCCGTACAGCCCTGTCGCTCCACTGAGGAGTGTAGGCGTTCACCCGACCGTGACGCTCGATGATCACCGCGATGCGCTCGGTTCGCTCGGGATCCATGCCCAGCCGGGAGCCGACCTCACGCATGAGCTGCGCTCCGAGCTCCTCGTGGCCATGAAAGGACACGCGTCCGGCCTCGTCGAGCGCTCGAGTCTCGATCTTTCCTACGTCGTGAAGAAGGACGGCCCAGCGAAGATTGGCGTCGGGGCGAGAGCGCTCAAGGACCTCAAGGGTGTGGGTCCACAGATCCTTGTGATGGACGGGACAGCTCTTGTGGAAGTCGACGATGGCGTAGACCTCGGGGAGGAGTCGCTCCAGGGCGCCGTTGTCCAGGAGAGTCTCTAGACCCAGGAGCGGTTCCGGCGCGAGCAAGATGGCGTCGATGGCCTCCACGAAGCCAGGTGCGGCTTCTGGGAGCTCCGCCGGATCCGCCATACACGCAGAGGCGCAGCCCTCGAGCAGCAGTTCTCTGAGGCTCGGTCGACTATGGTCGTCGTGGACGGACATGGAGGGCACATAGCACAACTCCGTGCTCTCCCGAACGTTCCTATCTTTCGACCAGTTTCAGGATCTCCTGATTGATCGGCGCGTTCACCCAGGCCTTCTTGCGTCCACGGTCCTCAATGGTCGCCGCGATCTGTCGGACGTGCTCAAGCGCTCGGGTCTCAAGAGCCTGGGCTGTTCGGTGGATCCCGGCCTTGTGCCTCGAGACCGCCAGCACATAAAGGAAGGCCGCCGTCTGGTCTCGCCAGCCGCGGCACTCATCCGATTGTCTCAGCGCGCCCTCTGCGAGTTCTACCGCCAGAGCCGGATCGCGATTTCGGAGCGCGAGAAGCGCACCGAGACGACTCGCGACCGCGGCGCGCGGCGCGTCGTGACGCTGTGTCGCGACCTGGGCCAGCTGCTGGGCACGGGCGATCATGGTTCGGTCGGGGCCCGACTCGATCTTCAGCTCGATGGCGATCCGCATCAGCTCCACATCGGCGGACAGCCTCCAGTCGTTCTTTCCGGCCAGCATCTCGACCGCGCTGGCGGCGACAAATCTCGCGTGGGTCGCGTCGCCGCTCCACAGCGCGACCTCGGCCTCCAGGAGCATGGCCCGCGCCTCATTGCTGACGTCACCGTCGCGCTTGGCCAGCTCTCGAGCCTGGGCGACATGATCCTCCGCCGAGGTGATCCATCCAAAGTCCAGGTGGGCTCGCGCCAACTCCAGCTCCAGGTGACATGCCGCGGTTCGGACGTGCTCGGGAGGCATCTCACCGGCGACCTCCTTGAGGAGCATCAGGGCCTCTTCAGGCCGTCCCTTGAAGCGACTCACTTGAGACTCCAGGATCCGCGCCTGGATCGTCAGGGCGAGATCATCCCCTTGAACCGCCGCCTCTCCCAGCTCCGCCATAGCCTGCTCGGCGCGCGCCATCGTGCGCTGGTCGATGAGGATGTGGGCCTTCAGGGCCGCCAATCGGAGCCAGACCCCTGGTCGCGGTCGCTCTGGTTTGAGGGAGAGCCCCTCTTCGATGCTCTCGAGCGCCTCGGGTGTCTCGCCCTTCGACCAAAAAGACAGGGCCTGGGCCCACCGATGAAGGCCGATCGCGTCGGGGCTCGGCTCGGGTCCGTCGAGCCGCAACCGTGCCACGGCGTGCTCCAGGAGCCGGTCCCAGTCGCCGCGCTCCTGCGCGCTGACCATGCGGGTCTCCAGCGCGAACTGCAGGGTGGGCACATGGGCCGCGTCTGTTCCGAGCTGGACCAGGGCTCCAGTGGACTCGTCGAGGGCGTCGAGATCGCCCTCGGTCATGGCCAGGCGCACACGCGCCTTCCAGAGCATGATCCACCAGCGCCAGGTGTCGACGGCCTCATCGGGCGTGGCCTGCGACTTCAGGAGATCCGCGGCGCGGTCGAGGAACTCCCGGGCCTTGGCGGCGCTGTCTACGCCGACCGCCTCGGAGGCCGCGACCACCAGGTGGGGCGTCGCAAGGATGGGCTTGTCCGAGTGGACCAGCTCTTGGGCGACGAGGGCTCGCTGGTTCGGGAAGGCGGTGGATTGATGCATGATCCGCGCGAGTCGGCGGTGGTGTCGCATCTTGTCCATGGTCGCGATGTTGCGATAGGTCGCCTCGCGCTGGGCCCCATCGGCGATCTCGAGGAGATCATCGGGTCGGCGAACCAGGGTTCCGTTCGAGATCAGGCTCGTGACAGAGGAGCCCTTGAGGAACCGCTCGAGGACCTCCTCAGGCAGGGGATTTCGAAGACAGGCGAGCCGCTGATCCTCGCGGGGGATCTCGGCCGCGGCGATCTTCGCGGCGCTTCGCTTGGTGAGAGGAGCGGCGCCCTTGAGCCCGTAGGAGGCGCCGACTCGGACGAGCTCGCCGTCCTCAAAGACCTTCTGGGTCGTGGCTCTGAGGCCCGCGGGGGAGCCACCGCTCTCGCCGTGAATCTGGGTGATGGCCGGGAGCTCCAGTGTCCCCGCGCCCACGGCGGACTCCAGCCAGGTCGCGCTCTGCTCAAGGCTCAAGGGCTCGAGCTTGTGCATCAGGACAAAGGTGCTGGTCATGAAGTTCGCGAAGGCCTCTGCGCTCGCTGGCTTTTCGCTGGGGTTGCGGGTCGCCAGGACCCGAAGGTTATCGGCTCGGCTGCCCGTGAACACCGCTTGAAGGACGCTGAGGCTGGCCGTGTCGAATCGCTGGATGTTGTCGACGACGAGCACCGTCGGCGCGTGCAGGCGCGTGAGCATGGCCGCGGCTCCCGCGGCGCCCCTGAGCGCCGAGGCGTCCTCGCCTGCGGCCTCACGAAGGCGTCGGAAGACCTCGATCGCCGGCTCCAGCCCGCCCAGGCTCTGCTCGACGGGAAGGTGAGGGGCGACGCGCACGACGCGCGCGCCCTGGACCGCGGCCCGGTCCGCCAGCTCATGAACCAACCAGGCGCCGTCAAATCCCGGAGGATCTTCGACGAGCATGACCCGCGCCTGCCCTTGTTCTTCCCGACCCGGGAGGATGCCGGAGAGACACTTCTCCCCTTGCTCCAGGATCTCGTCTCGGCCCGGCATGGGGATCGACGAGAGCTGACGTCGGAAGGCCAGCGGGGTCTCGATGGCCATCTCGAGGCCCACGGCGCGCGCGAGACGCTCAAGGACCTCCGCGGCTGTCTTCGGTCGCTCCTTGGGCCTGGGTCTCAGGAGGTGCTTGACCAGCTCCTCGACCTCGGGAGGGCAGTCTGGATGGGCGATAGGAGGAGGCGGCTTCTTCAGGCGACCGGTGAGGAGCTCGACCTCGTTGGAGCCGGTCCAGGGTCGTCGACGCTCGATAGCCTCATACAGGACGAGCCCAAAGGCGTAGAGGTCGGAGCGCTGGTCGAAGCGACGTCCCGCGAGGATCTCGGGTGCGCAGTACTCGGGGGTGCCGATAAAGACCTTCTCGGGCGGCGCTCCGATCCGAGAGGCGACCCCCAGATCGATCAGCCGGGTCGAGGTGTCGCTGGTGTCCTTCATATCGACGAGGACGTTGCCGGGCTTGAGATCTCGGTGAATCCAACCCCAGCGGTGCATGTAGTCGAGGGCCCGCAGGATCTGGATCATCCAGGGCCACATCTCCGCGAGCCGCTTCACGCGTGGGATGGCCATGATCAGGGGGACGCCCCGGCAGTACTCCTGAGTGAAGTAGGGGACCTCGCCGCCGCGCGGATGCTGAGAGAAGCCAAGCTCATAGACCGCAGGGATGTTCGGGTGCCTGAGGTGTCGCTGGGTGACGAACTCCTTGAGGAAGCCTGAGGTCGAGTGGCGGTACTCGGGGAGCAGGATCTTCAGGGCCAGCGCGTGCTCGTTCTGAGCGAGGTCACGTGCGAGCAACACCCGCCCCATTCCACCTTCGCCCAGGGTCCTCTCCAGGCGGTATCGGCCGTCCCACGTCACGGAATGGGGTGTCCTTGTGCGCGCCGCGGACGGCGCCTGTCGACGAGAGCGGAGGCTGGTGCTGAGGAGGTCTCTTTGCCCATGACCGGGAGTATAGGTCGTGCGCGAGCGCCTGCCCACCCGACCCCCCGCGCGTATGAGCGCGCGACCGCCGCGTCAGCGCCGCGGGCCTGAGGGCTACCAAAACGGTATCGTTTTGCTAACCTTCTAATATCAATTGGGAAAAGGGTGTTCCTGGGCCGCAAAGATGCGGTCTGGGACGGCGACATGGACAGGCGAGACTGTCTTAGATTGCCGTGTCGTCGACCGTCGCTCGCTCGAGGAGCTCCGGGTCCGCGGTGATCGTCGCGCCCTCAAAACGCACCCGCACTCGACCGTCCGGAAGAGGTTCGGGAGCGCCCTTTATCTGCCCTCGAATCTCGAGGGGATCCATGGGCGGCTGAAGGTCACGCGCGGGGATCAAATGCGCGCTTCGACCTCGCTCGAACAGGAGGGCCTCGTCGGCGAGGCTGGCCGCCTCCTGGGCGTCGTGTGTGACGAGGATGGTCGAGATCTTCAGATCTTCGATGGTCTCCTCAAGGAGGACGCGAAGCTCGCCGCGTGCGGCTTCGTCGAGGGCGCTCATGGGCTCGTCAAGCAGGAGCAGCTTCGGAGCGCGCGCCAGCGCCCTGGCTAGGGCTACGCGTTGGCGCTCTCCACCGCTCAGGCCACGCGTCGACGAGCCCGAGAGGCGCTCAAGCCCCATGCGCTCCATGAGCTCATGAACGTGGCTCGGGGGCGATCTGCGTGCGCTGGGCTCGAGGCCAAAGCAGACGTTCTCCAGCAGCGTCAGGTGGGGAAACAGAGCGCTCGTCTGTGGGACGTAGCCGACCCGCCGCTCATGGGCGGGTCGCCATCGCCCGGTCGCGCTGTCGAACCAGGTTTCACCGTCGACCACGATGGAGCCCTGTGTGGGACGGATCAGGCCCGCGAGCGTCCTGAGCGCCAGCGTCTTTCCTGCCCCCGATGGACCAAAGAACGCGAGGACACGGACCGATCGTTTCAGGTTCAGGTCCAGTTGAAACGACGGGCGGAGGCCCCCCTCTTCGAGCCGAATGGCCAGGGCGATGTCGAGGTCTACGCTCATCGTCCGCTCTCCCTGGCCGTGAGCCTGCTCGACGCGTAGACCACGATCACCGACACGGCGACCATCACGATCACGTAGAACAACGCGCGCTCGTCGTCACCGGACTGGTAGGCGGCGTACAGCTCCAGGGGCATGGTGTTGGTTCGACCCGGGATGTTCCCGGCGAACATGAGGGTGGCGCCAAACTCGCCGAGCGCGCGGGCGAAGGCCAGGACCAGACCCGCGGCGACCCCGCGTCGCGCGTGGGGAAAGGTCACTCGCCAGAAGACCTGCCATGGGGAGAGGCCCAGAGTGAGCGCGACCTCCTCTTGATCTCTGGGGACCGCCGCGAGGGCCGGCTCGGTCGCCTTCACCATCAGAGGAAGAGCGACGATGGCGGCCGCGATCACGGCGGCCAGCGGCGTGAAGATGACGGGACCTCCGAGGATCGACTCAAGTGCCGGGCCCAGAGGGCCCGAGCGGCCCAGTCCCAGGACGAGGACGTAGCCAACCACTGAAGGCGGCAAGACCAGGGGCAGCATGATCAACGCGTCGACCCATCCGCGTCCAGGATAGCGGACGCGCTGCTGCAGCCACGCGAATCCCAGACCCAGGGGTCCAGCGATGAGCACCGCGAGAAGCGCTACCTGCAGGGAGAGCCCCACGGGGAAGGTCAGGTCCTGGCTCACTGTGGGTCGACCTGAAAGCCATGGGCCCGGAGGATCTCTGCGGCGCGGGATCCGCTCAAGAACGTCAAGAAGGCCCGGACCTCCTGGGAGCCTGGAGCGCTCCCCGTGATCACGGTGGGTCGCCGAGTCTCTGTGTCCTCGAAGCGCTCGACCACCTCAAGCTCCTCATGAAGCCGCACGTCCGTGTCATAGATGAAGGCCCAATCGACCTCCCCCCTCCTGAGGAGCGCCATCGCCGCTGTGACATCTCGGGTGAAGATCGTCCGTGGAGCGACTCGATCCCAGACTCCGCGCGCCTGGAGCGCCTCCCGAGCGTGAGCGCCGGCGGGGACAAATCTGGGATCGCCCATGGCGATCCTGGAGCTGGGATTCTTCGTCAGAAATTGAAGAGGTTCGGGAGCGTCGCCCACGCGCCCGGCGAGGACCAGACGGTTGGTCGCGATGACCGTCTTAGAGCCGCGCTCGATCAGCCCCTCATGGGTGAGCGCGTCCATGTCGGTGGCGCTCGCCAGGACCAGGGCGCTCAGCGGGGCGCCCGCCTGGATCTGCTTCGCCAGGGTTCCTGAGGCCCCATAGGTGAGCTCGGGGGCGCGCACATCGTGCTCCGCCTCGAAGGCCGCGGCGAGCTCGGGCATCACCGCGCGCAGGCTCGCCGCCGCTCCGACGATCGGTCGCGTTTCCTGCAGACAGCTTGAGCCGATGGTGAACCCGGCCAGGAGCAGGAGCAGGGGTTGGATCAGGGGCGCGCGGGACATGAGAGGGTGAGTGCTCCGTTCGAACGACTTCGCTGACCCTAGATGAGCCACCGCTGGCGGACAAGGCGCGAGGGGGTCAGCGAGCGCGCGTGCCGGACCTCCGTTCTGGCCTCACAGGGCTGGAAACGGGTCGACGGTCTGGGCACGCTAGAGGTGTCCGAAGCTTGGACAATTCGTTCGACTCTGGTAGACGGCCGCCCCTGACCTGTCCGGGCGCCCCCACCCCCTGTTTCCCCCTCGCTCGCGACACCCAGAGGAGCCCCCTCATGAACGTTTCATTCCTTGTGCGACTTCCCGCTCTGGTCCTCTTGTTCACCGCCCTCTCGATGGGCGCTTGTGAGACCGCAGAGGAGACGAACACCGCGGCTGGTTCGACGGAGCCCACCGACGTGACCTCGTCGAACGACGCCGCGTCCTCAAGCGACTCCGATGTCAGCCAGTCTTCGGATGCCTCCGTGACGGCGGATACGGGCGCAACGGTCCCTGTGGACGCCAGCGGCCCGGAGCCGGATGCCCCCGTTCAGGGCTGCATTGACGACAGCGAGTGTGAGGATCTCGATCCCTGCACCGCCAACGTCTGCGATGTCACCACGGGCGAGTGCGAGTTCCCCCCGAGCCCCGAGGCCCCTGAGTGTGTGGAGGGTCCCGCGGTGTGCGGCGATGGTGTCTGCTCGGGCAACGAGACGACCGAGACCTGTCCTCAGGACTGCAAGACCGGACCCGGTCCTGGCCCCACGAACGGCTCCTGCTCCGGAAAGTGCGGCGAGTATGACGCAGCCGCCGATTGTCAGTGCGACACCTCATGCATGGAATACGGCGACTGCTGCTCCGACTATGTGGAGCTGTGCAGCTGCGATCCCATGAACCCGCCGAGCTGCCTCGAGGACGCTGACTGCGGCGCCTGCAACGCGGGAGGGGACCTGTG